>CAKPXN010000026.1 GCA_934202095.1 uncultured Veillonella sp. | reverse complement strand
GGGGGATTTGCATAACTATGACAAATTATCTTTCAATGATTGGGATTAAAGTACCAACACGTTTTGTCCTATAACCCTATATTGAAAGCCCCCGATAGGAAATATCGGGGGCTTTTGCTATTCTCATATATGGGAATATTGTTAATCTTTATACATAGATGGTTTTTCTGGTTCTACAATCATAGTTTGATGTGTATTAAAAATGACAAAACCTAATGGAGACTTAGGCGGTTTTTTGATATTTTTGATATATGTATAATCTACAGGTACCTTTGATGAATGGCGTGCCTTGCTAAAGTAAGCTGCATATTTAGCTACTTGGGATATGAGCATATCATCAGGATCCGTTTCAGTTCGCAAGATAAGGTGTGAACCTTGAATATCCTGTGTATGGAACCATAAATCATTTGGTTTAGCAAATCGATGTGTTAAATATTCATTTTGTTGGTTATTACGTCCTATATAGAGGTCCCCTTCAGGAATTTCTAAATGAATATAATTGGATTTTCCCAATTTATAGGAGAGAGGTTTTTTAGATTTTTTTATAATACCTGCATCCATACACTCATGGCGTATTTCTTCTAAGGATTCCCTCGTTGTTGCCAAGGATAAACTGTATAAGATTGTTCTATAATATTCTAATTTTACTGTACTTTGGTCCAGTTGATATTGGCCACTAATAATCCGATTTTTTAATTTGGTATAAAGTTTGTAATACCATTGCCCATTTTCTACAATTGTCAGTTCCGGCTTTAAAGGAATGGTTATGGTTTCTGCGGGTTCTGAAAGTAGATTTTGTACGTCAATCGAAGGTTTATAGTGAGCCTGTACATGACTATTAATCATTAAAAGATCGCCATATAATTTATAAGTTTCCATCTTTTGCGTATCATCGAGTTCTTCTTTTATTTTTTTATGACGTAGTTCTTCTTTTTTTATAGCATTTGAAATGATACGTTCTAATTCCTTATCAGCTGTATGTATTGCTCCTGATTTGGTTATTGATTCTTCGATGGCCTCTGATATTGTAGGATATATTTTAATTAATGTAAATTCTGTGTCCATAGGGAATGGCACATATATCTTTTTGTTATTTACATTTTCATAGACTAATAATTGATGAGCTTCTAATAAATTTTCTTTTACATGGTATAAAGCGTTTGCTAATATATGTAACACATCATTTGATAATGCATTAATGTCTTCTAATCCTGATAGATGTGATAGATTTAGAACATAGTCTAATAAAGCTTTACCGAAACCATTAAATACGGAGCGTATAGCATTTGCGACTGTACCGGATCCAAATGTGGTAAGCAAATTAAAGATTTCATCTTCATTAAAATCTAGTAAGGATACACGATTTGAGTTGGGTGGTAATTCGTATGTCATCTTAGGACCTACAGAACGCTCCCTGTTCATTAATGGTGATACATGGATTAGAGATTCTAAAATGATATCGTTTTGTACAAAGATACAATTAGAATATTTACCCATAAGTTCAATATAGATTGCTGTAGATGTTATAGATCCATCCATTTCAAGCTTATCAATATGGATACATAAAATTCTGTCACCATTAATTTGTTCCACTGATGCTATGCGGCTACCTTCAATATGTTTTCGCAGGAACATACATAATGAACTAGGTTCTTTCGGTAAGTCTTGTATGGGTTTACATATATAGACAGCAGGATTAGCACCTACAGTAATCATAAGATTTACATCTTGATTGGCGCTGCGCACTTTAAAAAGTAATGAATGTTTATCAACTTGATATAATTTTTGTATTTGTCCACTCTGTAAGCTTTGATTTAATTCTTTGGCTAATACAGACATGGTTAGTCCATCTAAATTCATAGTGATCCTTTCTTTTGGTTATTCACAATGTATAGTTTAGTATATCACAGATATTTAATAGATATCTTTAAGATTCATGTTACAATAGATAAAAAGGAGGTTCTTCCATGAATAGCATGACCGGATTTGGGCGAGCAACACAAAATGTAGATGGTTTACAATGTACCATAGAGATTAAATCGGTTAATTCTAGATTTTTAGATCTTAACATACGAAGCCCTAAACAAATAAATTCTGTAGAGCATAGTATCCGTAAATGTATACAAAAGACAATACATCGAGGTAAGGTTGATGTATTTGTAACATTGCAGGATGTTGGGGATAGAGAAAAGCAGTTCTTAATAAATAGTTCTTTAAAACGTCAAATACAAGATTTACTGGTATCAGAAGGATTTTATAGTGAGCCCCAATCGGTACCTTTATCGGCAGTAATGGCTATATCTAATGAGTGGGTACAAATCCAGGATACTGAAGTCTCAAATGATGTTCTTCAGGCCTTGGTTACTAATACTACAACTTATGCACTTCATGCATTAGAGAGTATGCGACAATTGGAGGGGGTCCATATTCAAAAAGATTTGTTACACCGGCTTTCACAAATGACAGACATTATAGAAGAAATTAACACTCATAAAGCAGATGCTGTTATTGCTTATAAAGAAAATTTGCGAACTAAAATAATGGAATATGTAGAAGGCCTTGATATTGTTGCTAATGAAGATCGTTTACTTCAAGAAGTTGCTATCATAGCTGATAAAACAGATATTACGGAAGAGATTGTCCGATTTAGGTCTCATGTGGTACAATTAACAAATACACTTAAGATGGATGAACCGATTGGTCGTAAGTTAGATTTTATCATTCAAGAGATGAATCGTGAGGTTAATACGATTGGCTCAAAAGCGATGGATATAACATTGACAGACCATGTGGTACAATTAAAATGTGAATTAGAAAAAGTTAGAGAACAAGTACAGAACATAGAGTAAGGAGGTCTATTTATGAGTATCCAATTACTGAACATTGGTTTTGGTAATATGGTTTCTGCTAATCGCGTTATCGCTATTATTAGCCCTGAATCTGCACCTATTAAACGCATGGTTCAAGATGCAAGAGATAAAAGTCTCCTCATAGATGCAACCTACGGACGTAAAACCCGAGCTGTGCTCGTTATGGATAGTGGGCAAATCGTATTGTCAGCTATTCAACCAGAAACAGTGGCACATCGTATTGTGCAACACGAAGTCGATGAAGATACTGTAGAAGCTTAGGAGTTAATATGGCAGATCGAGGTTTATTAATTGTTATCTCCGGCCCATCTGGTGCAGGCAAGGGAACGATTTGTTCCAATATACGAGGTGAAATGCCTAATCTTGTATATTCTGTATCTATGACCACACGTGAACCACGGGTTGGAGAAAAGGAAGGAATTAATTATTTCTTCCGTACAAAAGAAGAATTTGAATCATTATTGTCAGAAGATGCATTTTTAGAGTATGCTAAGGTATATGATAATTATTATGGCACCCCAAAACAACATGTAATGAATTTATTAGATGAAGGGAAGAGTGTGCTTCTTGAAATCGATATTCAAGGTGCTATGCAGGTTAAAGAGCGATTTAGTGATGCTGTATTTATTTATATTGTACCGCCATCTTTAACCGAATTATCTGAACGTCTTCATAATCGAGGAACTGATGCAAAAGAGGTTATCGATAAACGTTTGTCATTGGCATGTTCTGAGTTAGCATTAGCTCATCGTTATGATTATATTGTGGTCAATGATGATTTAGAGGATGCGTCCTTAAAGGTTGCTTCTATATTGCGCGCTGAAGCTTGTAAGATCAGTCGTAATAAAGAGCAAATTCAATATATTTATAAGCAATATCAAGAGTCTAAGGAGAAGTGATAGTATGATGGTAAAACCTCCATTGAAAGCATTGGAAAAACGTGTAGATAGTAAATATACATTGGTAACGCTAGCAGCTAAACGCGCTCGCGAGTTGACCGATGGTGAAGAATGTCTTGCTACAGATATTCATAATACAGATAAACCTGTATCTTTAGCATTCTATGAAATTGCTGAAGGTGAAGTAACATATAAACGCACTAAAGAAGGTATTAAATAATTTTACTCAAAATTCCTTGTACATTTGTACAAGGAATTTTTAAAAGGAGAATTATGAAAGGCAAACATATTATCGTAGGTGTATCAGCAGGTATTGCTGCGTATAAAGCTATTGAAGTAGTTAGTCGTTTACGCAAGGCTGGAGCAGAAGTGAAAGTCGTAATGACTAAGAATGCTACACATATTGCGACACCTATGACATTTGGTGAAATTAGTGGACATCCTGTAGCTGTTGATATGTGGGAAGAAATTCATGATTGGAATGTAGAGCATATTGCTTTGGCAACATGGGCTGATGCTTATATTGTGGTACCAGCTACAGCCAATGTAATTGGTAAAATACGAGCAGGTATAGCCGATGATATGCTAACAACGACTATTATGGCAACACCAGCACCTAAATTTTTATGCCCTGCCATGAATACAGAGATGTTCAATAATCCTATCGTTCAGAGAAACTTAAAGGATTTATCGTCTTTGGGGTACCATATTATGCAACCTGATGCTGGCTGGCTAGCTTGTGGTGTTACAGGTGTGGGGAGACTGCCATCACCCGAAGATATTGTTAATTGGTTGACAGAAGAATTACAGTCCCTTGAAGGAACAGGTAAATTAGCTGGTAAGACTGTCCTTGTTACAGCAGGTGGAACACAAGAAAATATCGATCCTGTAAGATATATTGGTAACAGATCGAGTGGAAAGATGGGATATGCCATTGCCGCTGCTGCTGTTAAGGAAAAGGCTCGTGTTATCCTCGTAAGTGCACCTACATCTCTCGCTGTACCTGATGGAGTTGAATATGTGCCTGTAGATTCTGCAGAATCTATGCAAAAGGCTGTTAATTCCTATTATGAATCTACAGATGTAGTGGTTATGGCTGCGGCTGTTTCAGACTTTAGAGTAGCTAATAAAGCTCCTCAAAAAATCAAAAAAATGGAGACAATGACTTTAGAGCTCGTAAAGAATCCAGATATACTTAAAGGACTAGGAGAGCATAAAACCCATCAATTACTGGTTGGTTTCGCTGCAGAAACGGAACATGTTGTTGATTATGGTATGGATAAGGTTCGTCGCAAAAATCTTGATATGTTAGTTGCTAATGATGTGAGTAAATCTAATGCGGGATTTAATGTAGATACTAATGAAGGATACTTCTTATATCCGAATAAAGAACCAAAAGTAATGCCGAATATGCAGAAATCTGAGTTAGCTAAGTTCATTATAGGAGAAGTTATTGAGTTGTTAGACGTACAATAATTGTATGATTTTAGCTAGAGTTTGTAGTTGTAGAAAGAAGTGTTATTTTCATGTTTGCCATACAAAGGGCATATCAGCAAGGTTCGTTATGTAGATCTCAATGGGGCAATAATATATTAGCTGGTCTCGTTGTAGGTGTAGTCGCTTTACCATTGGCTATGGCGTTTGCTATAGCTAGTGGTGTTACACCGCAAGCTGGTATATATACTGCTATTATTGCAGGTATATTTGTATCATTGTTTGGGGGATCTCAAGTTCAAATTGCTGGTCCTACAGGCGCATTTATTGTTTTATTAAGCAGTATAGTCGTTAATTATGGATTTGACGGATTACAGATAGCAACCATGATGGCTGGTATCATGCTATTATTAATGAGCATAGCTAAACTAGGCAATGTAATAAGATATATACCAGCGCCTGTTATTATGGGATTTACTGCTGGTATTGGTGTTACAATTTGGGTAGGGCAATGGCCTTATTTTTTTGGTTTCCCCTCACTACCTTATGTACCGCATTTTCACGAAAAGCTTTGGTTGATGATACAATCACTACCTAATTCTGATTTACCTACATTAGGAATTGCCCTATTTAGCTTAATACTATTATTAGTACTACCTCGGATTCCTGTTGTAAAAAAAGTACCAGCCCCTATTATAGCGATGATTATTGCTACACTTATCCAAGGATATTATCAATTTCCTAGTGTACAAACAATTGGCACTGCCTTTGGTGGAATACCACAAGGATTACCATCATTTTCATTTCCGAATCTATCCTTAGATAAGATTTTTTCGTTGATTGGCCCTGCATTTACAATAGCCATGCTTGGAGCCATAGAATCCTTGTTATCTGCAGTGGTAGCAGATGGTATGAGTGGACAAAAACACGAATCTAATACGGAATTATTTGGTCAAGGTTTAGCTAATATTTTTGCTCCTTTGTTTGGTGGTATTGCAGCGACCGGTGCTATTGCACGGACCGCAACAAATATCCGTCAAGGTGGAAACTCGCCGATAGCCGGTATTGTTCATGCTATCGTGCTATGTGCTATTCTGTTATTCTTAGCTCCGTACGCCGTATATATTCCGTTAGCCTCTATGGCGGCCATCTTATTTGTTGTGGCATATAACATGAGTGATGTACCACGTTTTATACGGATGTTGCGACTAGCACCACGACCAGATCAAATTATACTGATTCTCACATTCTTTTTGACAATCTTCACTGATTTGGTCGTAGCTGTAAATGTGGGCGTCGTGTTAGCTGTATTGCAATTTATGCGTAAAATGATAGGTACTATTGATGTTCATGAGATGAGCTGTAAAGAATTATCTGAACAAGAAAAGCATGAAATTGAGATACATCCAGATATCATGGTATATACCGTAGAGGGCCCTTTATTCTTTGGCGCTATATCTGCTTTTGATAGAGCTCTTAATTCTATTCATAAAGATCCTAAATATTTAATCATTCGATTTGGTTCAGTACCCTTTGTTGATTTAACAGGATTGCGTATTTTGAAAGGAATTATTGAGGAATTAAAGAATCGTGGTATTGAAGTATTATTAAGCGATATTAACTATGATATACGTCGCGAAATGTACAAGTCTGATTTTCTAGATATATTAGGGCGTCATCATTTATATCGAAAATTTGAAAGCGCATTACATAAAGCTGAACATGATTTAGCGTTACATAAAGTGGCTTAACTTGATTTTTCTACAAAAAAGGTATACAATTTATATCGTAATTTAACTCATCAAGAGTAGTGGAGGGAACGGCCCGTTGAAGCTACAGCAACCCTTTTTAAAAGAAGGTGCTAATTCCAACAGTCATGGACTGATAGATGGGTCTCCCTCATGAGAGACCATGAGGGATTTTTTTATTATAGGAGGCAAAAATGGCAGAAAAACATATGTTTTTTACTTCTGAATCCGTTACGGAAGGCCATCCAGATAAAATAGCTGACCAAATTTCTGATGCTGTTTTGGATGCGATTATTGAAAAAGATCCAAAGGCTCGTGTAGCTTGTGAAACACTTGTGACTACAGGTTTAGTCCATGTTGTAGGGGAAATCTCTACAAGCACATATGTTGATATTCCTCGTGTAGTACGTGATACAATTCGTGAAATTGGTTATACTCGTGCAAAATATGGTTTCGATTGTGATACTTGTGGCGTCTTAGTATCTATTGATGAACAATCTGCAGATATCGCCATGGGCGTAGACGAAGCATTAGAATCTAAAGATGGTAATAGCGAAATCAATGATAAAATTGGCGCTGGTGACCAAGGCATGATGTTTGGTTACGCAACCAACGAAACACCTGAATATATGCCAATGCCGATTTCTTTAGCACATCGTTTATCCCGTCGTTTAGCAGAAGTGCGTAAAAATGGTACATTAACATACCTTCGTCCAGATGGTAAAACACAAGTTACTGTAGAATATGTTGACAATCAACCGAAACGTATTGATACAATCGTTATTTCTACACAACATAGTCCAGAAGTAACTCAAGAACAAATTAAAAATGATTTGAAGCGCTATGTTATCGATGCAGCACTTCCTGCAGAATTCATTGATGAAAAGACTAAAATTTTCATCAATCCAACAGGGCGTTTTGTTATCGGTGGTCCACACGGCGATGCAGGCTTAACAGGCCGTAAAATTATCGTTGATACTTATGGTGGTATGGCTCGTCATGGCGGTGGCGCATTCTCCGGTAAGGATCCTTCTAAGGTTGACCGCTCTGCGGCATATGCAGCTCGTTATGTAGCTAAAAACGTGGTAGCTGCAGGTCTTGCTGATAAATGCGAAGTACAAGTAGCATACGCTATTGGCGTTGCGAAACCTGTATCAATTTTAGTTGATACATTTGGTACAGCTAAGATTGACGAAGAAAAAATTCAAGAATTGGTAAGCAAACATTTCGACTTGCGTCCAGCAGGTATCATTGAAATGCTTGATTTATTAAAACCACATTATCGTAAGACGGCTGCGTATGGTCACTTTGGTAGAACTGATGTTGATCTTCCTTGGGAACGTACAGATAAAGCTGACATTTTACGTCACGAAGCTGGTTTATAATCAAAAAGACTTAGTAGCATGCTACTAAGTCTTTTTTTATCTCCTTTTGAATATGATATAATAATTAGATTAGAGGAGGTGAACTAATGCGCGTAGCAAGTATTATTATTAATCGACCTGCAAAACAACTACATAAGCCTTTAAGTTATTTATTGCCCGATAAGTTTGGTGACGTAGAGGCAGGAACGCGTGTATTAGTTCCCTTAGGTGGTAGCCGTGAAGAAGGCATACTAATTGGCTATGAAGATCTTTTGGAAAAACCTTCATTTACATTGCGTTCTATTATAGATATTCTCGATAGTGATCCATGGTTCACACGCGAAATGATGGATACAGCAGAACAAATTAGCCATTACTTCTTATGCTCCTTTGGCGATGCGTTACGGCTATTTACTGTTCATAAAACGTTAAAATCATATGATGCTCCAAAGGAAGAATGGCTTATTGTTACATCTGAATTTGATATAGACCAATTGAGCCCTAAAAAACGTAAACAACGAGAATTAGCCGCTTTTTTAATTGATGTAGGCGGCGCTCCTAAGTCCTTGTTGAGAGCCAAGGGATATTCTTATATGGTCATTAAACAAGTGGCTGGAGAAAAGGGCATTCATATAGAGAAACGTTTTAAAGATACGAAAACGTCATTCAAAGAATTGCTCAGTGGTGAAGAAACCATACCATTGACAGATGCACAACAAGCTGTATATGAACCAATTAAACAAACGATGGATCAAGACAAATATGAAACGTTTTTATTACACGGCGTAACGGGTAGTGGTAAAACGCAGATTTATTTGAAAGCTGCTGCACGTTGTATAGGACGTGGTAAAACAGCTATTATTCTTGTTCCTGAAATCATCTTGACAGATCAGATTGTTCGTCGATTTGTGTCTACCTTTGGTGATGAAGTTGTTGTCTTTCACAGTAAACTAACCATTAGTGAGCGAAATAACAACTGGGAACGTATACGAAGAAAGGACAGCCATATCATTATTGGTGCTCGGTCTGCAGTGTTTGCTCCGGCAGAGGATATTGGCCTTATAGTGCTAGATGAAGAACATGATACATCTTACAAGCAAGAGGATATGATTCGATATAATGCAAAAAATGTAGCGTTATGGCGCGGACAGGCCCATAATTGCGTCGTTATTTTAGGATCTGCCACGCCTGCTATAACATCGTATTACAAGGCTTTACAAGGACAATATAAGCTATTAGAGTTGCCCACTCGTATTTTTGACCAAGCCATGCCTCATGTCCATATCGTGGATATGAAAGAGGAAATGATCCGCGGCAATTATTCCGTATTTTCTGATGCTATGACAAATCTGATTGAGCGTACATTAGCCGATGGAAATCAGATGATTATTCTTTTAAATCGCCGAGGCTATAGTACATTTGTAATGTGCCGTGATTGTGGGGAAACAATTATGTGCCCACATTGCGAGGTGGCTATGGTGTATCACCAGGCGGGTGCGGAATTACGGTGTCACTATTGTGAACATCATGAACCAATACCTACTATATGTCCAAAATGTGGCAGTAAAAAAATTAAATTCTTTGGATCAGGTACGCAAAAGGTGGAAGAAGAGTTACGACGCCATTTTAAACGTGCACGGATTGCGCGCTTAGACCAAGATGTTACTAAGCATAAAGATGTGGGCGAAGAAATTCTTCAAGATTTCGGAAATCATAAATATGATATTTTATTGGGCACCCAAATGGTATCAAAAGGTCATGATTTTAAGGATGTTACAGCAGTGGGTATATTGACTGCTGATTCCGTCTTGAATATCCCTGTTTATTCTGCATCTGAACGAGCATTCGACTTATTAACTCAAACTTCAGGCCGAGCAGGACGTGGTGATAAGGTAGGCAGCGTTGTTATACAAACATATAATCCTTTAAATTATGCTATAATAAAAAGTAAGGCTCATGATTATTTGGGTTTTTACAATGAAGAAATAGAAAATCGTAAGGCCTTAGGATACCCGCCATTTCGTGAAATGATTTACATGGTAGTGCGCCATATAAAGGAAGAAATGGCTGAGTCCATAGCACAAAAAATTGTAGATGATTTAGAGTCTAGATTTGAGTCGCAATCGATTGATTTAAATGGACCTTATGAAGCAGGCATAAAAAAAATCCGCGATATGTATCGTTTATCGATTATGATTCGTGGAGAAAATTTAGATGCCGTAAAAGATTACATATATCATTCTTGGATTTTTACACAAGAAGGGCTACTCATTGATGTAGACCCTATTTAATAAGAGGAAAAATGGCAGTATTAGAAGTTGTAAAAGCAGGTCACCCTGTTTTAAAGGAAATAGCAGAACCTGTAGAACATGTAAATAAAAAATTGCGTGCATTAATAGAAGATATGGCTGATACAATGTACAAAACTGAAGGCGTTGGATTAGCAGCGCCACAGGTTAATGTATCTAAGCGTATTATCGTAGTTGATGATCATGCAGGCAGTGGATTAATAGCACTCATAAACCCTGAAATCATTCATGGTGAAGGATCTCAAATTGGCTTAGAAGGGTGTTTAAGTGTACCTGGTTATTTTGGCGATGTAGAACGGTACGAAAAAGTAACCGTAAAAGGTATAGATCCTCATAATAAAAAGGTTACCATTAAGGCCGAAGGCTTCTTGGCTAGAATTTTTCAACATGAAATTGATCATTTAGAAGGTCATCTATTTATTGAAAAGGCGACTAATTTACGTCGTATTGCAGATCATCCGGAGGAAAAGGAAATTGTCTAACAATAAACCGTTACGTATTGTATTCATGGGAACACCAGATTTTTCCGTTCCTACATTACGTGCACTAGTTGAGGCTGGCCATTCTGTAGTTGGTGTATACTGTCAACCAGATAAGCAAAAAGGACGCGGTAAGCAGATTCAAATGCCACCAGTTAAAGAGGCTGCTTTGTCATTGAACTTACCTGTATATCAGCCTATTACATTGCGAGACGACGCCGTTCAAAAAGAGTTGACTGATCTAGTTCCCGATGTAATAGTTGTAATTGCGTATGGCAAGATATTACCGCCTTGGCTTATTCGACTTCCAAAATATGGGTGTATCAATATTCATGCATCTATCTTGCCTAAGTATAGGGGGGCAGCTCCTATCCATTATGCAATTTTAAACGGTGATATTAAGACCGGCGTTACGATTATGCATATGGATGATGGTTTAGATACGGGTGATATCATTGATATTGCAGAAATTGACATTCAACCAAATGAAACTACGGGTGCTTTATTCGAGCGTATTGCGGAATTGGGGGCCCGAACAATTTCCCCAGTCCTAGATAAGTGGGTGAAAGGTGAAATTAAGGCTACACCTCAAGATGATAATTTGGCAAGTCATACATCTAAAATCACTAAGGAAATGGGATTAATCGATTGGAATCAACCGGCTCATAAGATTGTTAATTTAATTCGTGGATTAAATCCAGCACCCGGATGTTATACCTTTTTACAAGGAAAACGTTTAAAGGTTTGGTCTGCTCAAACCATTAATGTTGAATCTATAAATGAAGGTAAGGCTACAGTTATTTGTAATCATCACCAGGTTGCTGTAGATTTTGCACCTGCAGGTACAATTGTACATACATCTAAAGGATTGATTGTATCAACTGGTGAACATGGATTTATTCTTCTTACAGAGGTACAACCAGAAAATAAAAAACGCATTAGTGCACAAGACTTTATTAATGGTCACCAAATTAAAGGTGGTATTGCATTTGACAAAGTGTAATGTATCTTACAAAACATATCCACTATATTTAAATCTCTCAGCACTGTCTTGTTTAGCGATTTCTATTATCATTGGTTTTACAATGTATATAGTATGGCCCGGATTAGAGAGAATATCATATACACTAGCGGTTACAAGTGAAGTTATAGGTGGAGTGATCATTTTTATCATCTGGTTCTTATGGCTTATTTTATGTATTGCTTCAGCAGGTGTTAAACATATCCACCCTATTATATTACGTTTAGCTAATCGCTTTATATATTTGTTATTTCCTATATCTTTAGGGTTGGGAAAAATTTTTACAGGTGTTACAAAGGATGAATTACGACAATCTATGATTGATTTAATCAATCATTTAGTAGTAATGAAATTATATAAGGTGAGCCCTGAACGAATACTCTTATTAACACCTCATTGTTTGCAAGAAAACACATGTGTTCATAAGGTGACACATGACGTATATAATTGTAAGCAATGTGGGCGATGTGAAGTGGGTGGCTTACTGGGTATTGCAAAAGAGTATGGCTGTCAATTCATCGTTGTCACTGGTGGAACGTTAGCCCGTATGAAGGTTAAAGAAGCAAAACCTAAGGCTATTATTGCTATAGCTTGTGAACGTGATCTTTCTAGTGGAATGGCTGATGTATTTCCCATTCCTGTTATTGGGGTATTAAACGAACGCCCTAATGGACCCTGTTGTAATACTACGGTTGATATCAACAAGGTTCGTAATGCTGTTGAATTATTGATTGATAAGGATAAGTATGAACGAAACTGCTAAAAACGGACAAAAACAAAATATACGACTGTTGGCTGTAAAGGCATTATCTGATATCAATCGAAATGGTGCGTACGCCAACATAACATTACAAGTCTATATATCAAAGTATAATCTTTCAGATCTAGACAGACGGTTCTTTACGGAACTTGTATATGGTGTAGTACGTCGAAGGAATTATTTAGATGCTATTATCGTGCATTTTGCTAAAAGGCCTGTAAAAAAACTATCCTCCATGGTTGTTGAGATTTTACGACTCGGTATATATCAAATTATCTATATGGATAAGGTACCGGACAGTGCTGCCGTTAATGAGTCAGTTAAATTAGCCAAAAAACTAACACATGGCTTATCAGGTTTTGTGAATGCTATATTGAGATCTGTCATTCGAGAACAAGATACGATCGGTATAGAGGATTTAGCAAAGAATGATGTAGAAATAATATCCTTTATATACAATATTCCCTTATGGCTAATCAATTTATGGATTGGTGAACGTGGTCGTGAACAAACGGAAGATTTATGTGCTTGGTTTAACCAACAGCCTATATTAACAGCGCGCATCAATACAATTCTTATTGATATTCCGCAATGTTTGTCATTGTTAAAAGAGCAGGGCTGGGATGTTTCACAGGATAGCACCTATGATGACATTATTTATATAAATAGTCATCGTGGAAGTTTAGAAAAATCAGATGCTGTTATAAATGGATATATTACATTTATGGATAAGGCGTCCATGATGGTAGCACGCCTTGTAGATCCAAAACCGGGTGATTGTATTTTAGATTGCTGTGCAGCACCTGGTGGTAAGTCGATGTATATGGCTTCATTGATGGATAATACCGGTTCGATTATGAGTTGCGATATTCATGCACATAAGATTGAACTAATGGAGTCTAATGCTAGTCGTCTTGGAGTTTTTATTGTACAAACTAAAGTACAGGATGCTACACAATTGCCTAATAACTGGGATTCTTATTTTGATCGCGTATTGGTGGATGCTCCTTGTTCTGGTTTGGGCATACTACAAAAGAAACTTGATATGCGATGGCGTAAGCAAGAATCTATTCTTTCAGAATTACCACCATTGCAGTTAGATATCTTAGAACGTGCTGCAAGGACAGTAAAGGTAAATGGTTATTTAATATACTCAACATGTACATTAAACTATAAGGAAAATGAAGAGGTAGTTGAAACATTTTTACAAAAGCATAGTGAATTTACAATTGTGCCTGTGCCTCAAGATTTTCCACTTACATCAAATAATGGTATGATTACAACAAATCCACCTAAAGATGACATGGATGGTTTCTTTATGGTGAAAATGCAGCGACTATCTTAACTAATTAGTCATTAGTGAATGGGAGTATTTATGATTGAATTACTAGGTAAATCTCTAGTTGAATTACAAACGTTATTTGAAGACTATAAATTCCAAAAATTTCGTGCAAAACAATTAATAGATTATATTTATCATCGTCATATTTTTGTATTTCAAGATATGACACAATTCCCTAAAACATTAAGAGATTGGTTGGATGCTAATTGTAAATTGACAATTCCTAAGGTTATCACCCAATCTATATCTCCTGATGGAAAAACACAGAAATTACTATTAGAGCTTACTGATGGCAGCCGTATTGAAACTGTTTTAATGGAGCAACACTATGGTAATTCCATATGCGTTTCTTCTCAAGTGGGATGCGCCATGGGCTGTGTCTTCTGTGCTTCTACACAGGGGGGATTATTTCGTGATTTAACCGTGTCTGAAATCGTAGGACAAGTTGTTCTTTTTAGTTCCCTAAAAAAGGAAGATATCCATTCATTAGTCGTTATGGGGGCTGGTGAACCTTTACAAAATTATGATAATGTACTACAAGCATTAAAAATAATTCATGATTCAACTACATTTGATATAAGTTATAGAAAGATGACTATATCTACATGTGGATGGGTTCCTAATATTTATAAATTAGCAGATGAGGATTTGCCGATTACATTGGCATTATCCTTACATGCTACATCAGATGAAACACGTCGTAAGATTATGCCTGTCGGATCTCGATATAAATTGGAAGAGGTTCTAGAGGCTGTAAAATATTATTATGACAAGACACAACGACGTATTACGTTTGAGTATATTTTAATAGATTCAATTAATGTATCATTAGAGGAAGCACATGAATTAGGTCGAATTGGTAAGGAATTCCCTAATTGTCATATTAACCTGATTCCTGTAAATGGTAATGAACATATTAATTTGTATAAACCTTCTAGTAAACATATGAACGTATTTAAGGATATTATCGCCTCTTATGGTGTTTCTGTTACAATCCGTAAAGAGATGGGCGATGCTATTCAAGCCGCATGTGGGCAATTAAAAGCGGCCCATGGACGGAAAGAGGAGATTCATGAATAATATCGTAGGTTTAAGTAAAATTGGATTAGTCAGAAAGCAGAATGAAGATCGATTTTTTATTAGCGATAACATTTGTGCTGTCACCGACGGTATGGGTGGCTATAGAGGTGGAGAAATTGCCAGCACCTATGCGGTTGATGAAATAAAAGAATATTTACAATCAATTTCTACTATTGACGAATCATCCCTTGTAGATGCCATACTACACGCTAATACGCGTATAGTAAATCGCGTAGCACGAGAGGAACGACTTAGTGGGATGGGAACGACTGCTGTAGTAGTCGCTAAGGTAGATGATAATCTGCTGTGGGCCAGTGTAGGTGACAGTAGACTCTATATTTATAGAAATGATGAATTAACTCAAATTACCACTGATCACTCTATGGTACAACAGCTATTGGATGCTGGAGAAATTACAAAGGATGAGATGTTAGTCCATCCACAACGTAATTTACTGACTAGAGCAGTTGGTGTTGAAGAAGATTTACATGTCGATAGTGGTACACTTTCAGTAAAAACCGGTGATCGTATTTTACTATGTACAGATGGATTGTCCGGGTATGTTAGTGATGAAACAATCCGACAAGTATTACATGATACAAATGATAATACGGAGGTTTTAAATATATTGATTGCCGACGTCTATGATGCCGGTGCCGGTGATAATGTTACCATTATTGTAGGAACTATCTAATCTAGATATGGAGAGTTATAAATATTATGAAGATTAAAGATACATTGCTGGATAATCGCTATCGTATCCTGACTAAAATTGGCGTCGGCGGAATGGCCGATGTATATAAAGGTGAAGATACATTATTAGGGCGCCCAGTAGCTATAAAAATTTTACATTCAAACTTTGCTAGTGATGACGAATTTGTAAGTCGCTTTAAACGAGAAGCTCAAGCCGCAGGTAAATTAAATCATCCTAATATTGTTAATATGTATGATGTAGGCTACGATCAAGGGATGCATTATATCATTATGGAATACGTTGATGGGGAAACGCTTAAGGAATATATTACACGTCATCATCGACTATCAATTGATGAAGCGGTTAAAATTACTATTGCCATCGGTGAAGGGTTAGAACATGCCCATGCAATGGGAATTGTTCATTGTGATATAAAACCACATAATGTCATCATTACAAATACTGGTCGCGTAAAGGTTACTGATTTTGGTATTGCCCGCGCCATGAATACCACGAATACCGTTATGTATACAAACTCAATCATGGGGTCAGCGCACTATCTTTCACCTGAGCAAGCAAGTGGTAAATCAGTGGATGGGAGTACAGATATCTATTCATTAGGTGTAGTTTTATATGAAATGTTAACTGGTAAGGTTCCTTTTGAAGGGGAAACGCCAATTGCAGTAGCATTAAAACATGTTCGTGAAAAGGTAATTCCTCCAACGCGATACAATCCGTCTATTCCACCATTGTTAGAGGCTGTTGTGTTAAAAGCATTAGCTAAAAATCCGGCCGATCGCTTTGATTCTATTTCGGAAATGATGGGGGATTTACGGTTATCCCAAGGCTTTACAATGGGAAAAACTCAACGACATGAACCTTATGATTTTGCCACACAAATGATTCCAGCTGTAGATCCGGATACATTAGAAGATTTTAATGATATTGATGACTCTACGCCTAATGAGGTTAAAAAGAAATCTATGCTTAGTAAGATTGCATCCATACCACAGAAATATATAGTCCTTGGTGCTGCCGTTATTTTCTTGATTGCATTTTTAGGTGCATTCTTGAGTTATGGTAACTTCTGGAGTAATACGACTGTAGATGTACCAAATGTTGTTGGCAAACAAGTATCTGTAGCGAAAAATATTTTAGAAGATAAACATTTGCGCGTTTCCACTAGTGAAGTAACCAATACAGACGTACCAGCAGGTCAAGTTATTTCTCAAAGCCCAGGAGCTGGTGAAAAGGTAAAAGAACAACGTACTATTCACCTTGTCGTATCTAAAGGTGTTGGTGATATTACAGTTCCAGATTTATCCGGTTTGACCGTAGAACAAGCACGTCAACGTTTAAAAGATTTAGGCCTTGTAGTTGGTAAAATCACACAAGGTTCTGTGGAAGGAAAGCCTGATAATGTTATAGTTGCTCAAAGTCCTTCTGGTGATTCAAAAGTTTCAAAGGGCACAACTATAGATTTAGTTGTTAATAAGGCGCAAGCCAAAAAAGTAAAAATGCCTGATGTGGTTGGCATGACATTGAAGGATGCACGCCAAGTTTTAAGCTCTAATAACATTGGGGTTAATCAAATATCTGGTTCGGTTGATGATAAATCGATTGTAACAGAACAAAGTATTAAGGCTGGTGAAGAGGTTTCTGAAGGCAGTAGCTTAAATTTAGCCACTGAATTAAAGGATGCATCTAATAAGCAGGATGATTCAAAACAAAGCTCTTCAAATCGTACTAAAGGAACTGTGGATATAACGGTACCATCTGGTTCAAAAAATCAGGAGGTTAAAATCGTAGTTAAAGATGATGAAGGTTCATCTGTCATTTATGATGATACCAATAAGCCTGGTGACCGGATCGTGAAAAATGTTTCCGGTGTTGGTAATGTGCGAATACAAGTATATCTAAATGGCGCATTAGTTCAGGATACTGCATTATAGAGGTGCTATGAACACAGGTATTGTAATTAAAAATATGAATGGTTACTTTTATATTCAAGATGAATTGGGAACCATTCATGAATGCAAGGTTAGAGGGCGAATCAAAAAGTCCCGATATAGCTTACTAGTTGGTGATCGAGTTGAGTTTTCCAATGATGGCTTTGTTGAGGCCATTTTACCACGTAAAAATTCTATGATACGACCTGCCGTTGCTAATATAGATCAGGTTATTCTCGTGGTAGCTGCTCATAATCCGGATATCAATGAATTATTGCTTGACAAGATGCTGGTAATGATTGAACATGCCGATATTCCTGTTCTCCTATGTATAAATAAATACGATGTAGGGGATTCTGCGACAGATGAACTAATTAATAAATATAAATCGATTGATTATCATGTTATTACTACATCTGCTACACATAATATCGGTATTGATGAATTGCGTAGTCAATTACAGCATAAGGTAACGGCCTTTGCAGGGCCTTCCGGTGTTGGTAAAAGTAGCTTATTAAATGCGGTTGATGAGAAATTTGCATTCCAAACAGGTGAAATAAGCGACAAGATTAAACGTGGTAAGCATACAACACGGCATGCCTCATTATTTAGCCTAAATACGGATTCCTTTATTATGGATACACCTGGTTTTAGTTCTATTGAGTTTACCGATATTACATTAGAACGATTACCTACGTTATTCCCAGAATTTTTTGATTATGTGGACGCTTGTAAATTTAGCCCTTGTTATCATGAGCATGAACCTATTTGTGGAATTAAAAAGGCGTTAGCGGATCATAAGATTTATGAAAGCCGCTATGATGCATATCAGATTATTAGAAAAGATATACAGAACCAAAGAAAGAGGTTTTAAAATGATAAAAATAGCACCGTCGATGTTATCTGCTGATTTTTCTATATTGCGTGATGAAATTAAAACTATTGAACAAGCTGGGGCAGATTATTTACATATTGATGTTATGGATGGGCATTTTGTTCCTAATTTAACATTTGGCGCACCTATAGTGAAAGCTATTCGCCCACATACATCATTGCCGTTCGATGTACATTTAATGGTTACAAATCCTGCGGATTATGTCGAGGAATATGCGAAAATAGGGGTTGAATATTTTACATTTCATCAAGAAACTGTTCCTCATATACATCGTTTAATACAACATATTAAGTCGGTAGGTATGAAAGCTGGTGTTGCACTTAACCCAGGTACTCCTGTTTCAATGTTAGAAGATGTGGCAGGAGATCTAGATATGATTTTAATTATGTCCGTAAATCCTGGATTTGGAGGCCAATCTTTTATTCCTCGGGCTGTTGAGAAAATTAAACAAGCTAAACTGTTATTAGATTCCGTAGAAAATACGAATGCTGTTATAGAAGTAGACGGTGGTATCAATGATATTACGTGTATTCCAGTCAAGGATGCAGGTGCAACTGTATTAGTTGCAGGTTCAGCAGTATTCGGTGCTCCCAATAGAGCTAAGATGATAGAAGCTATACGAAATAACTAATATACTTGTTATAAGAATGTAATATTTTATAATTAAACATGTAGATCTTCGTAAAGAGTCAGTAATTCTTTTGGAATTACTGACTCTTTACTTGCTTTTACGATAATTATTTGTTAGAATTATCTAGTATGAAAAATAAGCACGTCGGTGGACTTCGGTACTGTGCCTAATTTTGGGTGACCCGAAGGATGAAGCGGCGGAGGTTAATTAACAGGA
>CAKPXN010000025.1 GCA_934202095.1 uncultured Veillonella sp. | reverse complement strand
CCTGTAAAATACAGGGAAGCATCCATGTGTTTAGGCTAGTAAATAATATGTGTCCAGGAAAATGGGTACATATCACTTTCATAAGGTTTATTAAATTTAGAACTATTAGATAGTCACTTCAAGGCCTAAGCGGAAGTTACGACCTTGACCTGGCCACCAGTCACCAGGGTTACCCCAGCGAACGCTAGATTGTTCTGCATAGTATGTATCAAAGATATTGTTGATACGGCCAAATACAGTTACATTTTCGCGTACTCGGTAGTTAGCGCTGATGTCAGCCAACCAGTATGTTTTGCGAGGGAATACATTAGCAGCAGTACCAGGACGATCGATGACGCCGCGAATATCCAAGTGAGCATCCCATTTAGCATCGTTGTAGTCAAGACCAGCATTAACAGCATGTTTAGGCACATAACCATCGCGGTTAGCCTTGCGCGTTGGTGTTGCATCGATATGAGTATATGTATAGCCAAGACGGGCAGATAAATGATTAGTCAATTGTTTGCGTACGTCTGCATTGATGCCATACGCTTTTTCAGTATCGAAATTGCGATATTGGCCTGTGAAAGCTGCAGGATTTGTCATAACCCAACCGATTCTATCCTTCGTATGACGGCTGAAGAAGCTAAGGTTACTGTTCCAAGTTTTACCGAATTTATGGTGTACACCAAGGTCAAACTCACGACCTGTTTCAGGTTTCAAATCGCGGTTCCCGTTAAAACCATCGAACAATTGGTATGGTGTAGGAGCCAAGAAGTACTCTTTATACGTAGCATACACATTTGTTTTTGCATTTACATCATAGCCAAGGCTGATAGATGGAGATGTATGTGTACCGAAGGAAGAGTGATGGTCAATGCGGATACCAGGTGTTACAGTCCATTTAGGCGCAAATTTCCATTCATCTTGGATATAGTAAGATGCGTTTGTTAGTTTTACACCGCCCATGTTAACCACTTTATCTTGACGCCAATCGAAACCACCTACTACCGTATGGTCTTTAGCTTTGTATGTTACTTGATCACCGATACCGCGAGTTTTTACATCTGTTGGGTAATGATCATATTCTGTTTTATAGTGATTATTCATCACATAGAATTGATGGCTCCAACGATTGCTAATTTTGTTATTCCAAATAGCACGTAAGGAATCATTTGCTTCATGACCATAACGGATGTGGTTTAAAGCACCTAAATGGTCAGAGTACATTACATGTCCACGGTATGTATCGTAGGAAATTTTTACATCGTTTTTATCATTGATTTTATTACCTACCATGAAGGATGCATTATGGCTGTTACCATGTTGAGGAATACGTACACCATGGCCGTCTTTATAGGAATCGATGATATCTTTTTGTGCGCCTACACGCCAGTACCAATTATTTTTGCTACCTTCGTTGGTAATTGCGTATTGCTCTAAATCATTGCTACCGCCCATCACGCGTAACTTAGTTTGAACGCCTGGCTCAGGTTTTGCAGTGATCACGTTAACCACACCACCGATGGCACCGGAACCATACAATGTAGAACCTGCACCACGTTGTACTTCTACGCGGTCAATGCCAGACATATCTTTCAATATTGTCATTGGCGGATTCACACCAGCGGCCCCCATATTGATACCGTCTACCAAGTACAATACTTGGTCAGAACCATTGATACGAAATGCATTAGAATTTGTGTAACCTACGCCACCACCGTATGTATTGATATCTACGCCTGGTACGATATTCAAGGCTTCGTTCATTGTTGTAGCATGACGTTCACGGATATCGTCCCCTGTTACTACGCCTACGCTAGCTGGTACCTCTGAAAGTTGTTGTTCACTACGTGTTGCAGTAACAACAATGGTATGCGTTTCCTTCGCATCACCTGCATCAGCCGCTAATACTTGGGTTACACTCAATGTACTACCAAATACCAGGGCTAACCCTACATACATGGATAATCGTTTCATTTTGGATACTTTCATAAAAAACCTCCACACACATAAATCACATACTATATATATATTGTGTCATAGATACCATTGCACGGGTCATAAATTGGGAATAACTCATGATCTGTGCAGAATCTACGAGAAACACACGATGGTTAGCGATAGCTTTGACACCTTGAAGAGCAGGATCTGAATAAAGCTGATCTGCCGATGCAGGCTTATAGCCATCAGAAGTATAGGACGCTGATGGGATGATAATCACGTCGGGGTTCATGCGAATCAAATCCTCACGCGTCCCATTGTCATAGGCACCAAGACCCAATTCAGCAGCCGCATTAGTCACCTTCATATACTTACACATATCATCAAAGGTTGACCCCTTGCCACCATTTAGGCCAAATTGCGAGTAAAAAGCCACCACAGGACGAGGTCCTGTATGCTTATTGGCTAAATCCTCAACGGTTTTCAAGTCTGCATCCATGCTAGCAATCATGGATTCATCAGAGGCATGTAGGAGCTCTGCAATCTCATGAATAGTAGCTTTTGCTTCTTCAACCGTAGTTGGCGTCTTGTACACATACACTGGAATTTGCATATTTCGCATTTCTCCAATCGCGTCAGGAGACATCCAGTTTGGAATTAATACCAGATCAGGTTGTACAGATAATAAGGACTCTGCAGAGGCTTTCACATGTTTTTCTACCTTGCTAGCCGCATCAGGCACATTATTTGGCAATGTACCAATCGCTGCCACTCGACTTGGGTCCACCAAGGATAACACAATATCCTCCGTACTCGTTCCAATAGGCACGATACGCTTTGGCTCATTAGCCACCGTAACAACTGTGCCTGTCCCATCTGTAACTTGATGTGTGGTCCCCGTCGTGCCCGTCTGTGTAGGTCCACAACCGACCACTAGTAGTACCATCATGACGATGGTACAAATAATAGAAATTCTTTGCTTCATACTAACGACCTTCTATAACACCTTCTATGGAAATATATAACGACTGTAACTCTTGAATCATTTCTTGTGATGCATCCCAGTAACCACGTTGAGAGGCTTCTAGCAAGATTTCTGTAATACGTTGCAAAGCCCAAGGGTTTACTTGGCGCATCCAATCTTGTACTACTTTGTCTAAGGCGTACTTATTAGCATACCCTTCGTAGATCCAATCTGGTATAACATCACTCGTAGCATCCCATCCAAAGGTGTGGGAAACCACATTTGACATATCTGAAGCCCCTTTATATCCATGCTTCATCATGGCTTCGATAAATTTAGGATTCTGCGTTTCCCCTTGTACAACGCGACGAATTTCGTCACCTAAGGAGCGCATCACTACACGGCTGCGATCCGAGCTATCACCCACATAAGCCCGTGGTGCACTACCCTTTGCGGTACGCACCGCTGCAATGAGACCACCGTGATAGCTATAATAATCGTCGGCGCTCATAATGTGCGTTTCCCGATTATCTTCATTCTTAATAGTCACATCCATCGTAGTTAATCGGCGCTGGAACAGCCTCATATCCTGAGGAATGTCCTTATGTAAGTGAAAGCTACTCCACTGGCTGTACACTTGGGCAATGTCTTTGAAAGACTCCCAGTTTTTTCCTTCAATCAAGGCACCTACACCCGTGCCATAAGCTTGGGGCGGATCGCCAAAGATGCGGAGTCTAGCCTTTTTAGTAGCCAATAGAGGGTCCTCACCTTGTCCAACGAGCCAATCTACATCATCATGAATATGCTTTTTAACGTAGTTGTTTTCCAACGACTCATCTAATTCTGCCACCATTTCAACGGCTTTGTCGAGCCAGCCGATAGCAGTAGGCATCATATCTCGAATGAGGCCACTGATGCGGCCCATCACATCGATGCGAGGGCGCTGCAATTCCTCTAAAGGAATCACTTCTAAACCTGACACGCGACCGCCCGATTGCCATTTAGGCCGAATCCCTAGCAAGTATAGAAACTCACCTAAACACTGACCATGACTTCTAGAGTTACTTGTAGCCCATAGAATGATACCCACTGTCTCAGGATAGCGTTGCTCATTTAGAATATAATCAGCAATGACTTGATCTGCTAGCTCTATGCCTAATTGATAGGCGACCTTTGTAGGTAAAGCCCGTTCATCTAAACTATAGAAGTTACGTCCTGTAGACAGTACATCAACTTGACCACTCGAAGGTGCACCCCCAGGTCCAGGCTCTACATACTGCCCTTGTAGGGCTCTAGAAATAGAAACAAGCTCGTTCTTCGTAGCTCCTAACTTAGGAATATACTCTTGAACGATAGCCTTTGCCAACGGTTCTAACCGTTCAGATACGGAGTAATCTGGCGTATTGACTACATAGCTTACAAAGCTACGCAACTCATCCCATATGCGGTCGATAATAACACTGTATCGTGTACCATCCTTATCAGTTTCTCCAGTATGTTCCTCAACATAGGACCAATCGTAGCCCAGTTCCTCTGCTATAACAGCAAGGCCCGATGCCATCTCACCTTGAGGGTTTCGGATAATAGCTGTAATAAATTCTTCTAAGTCTATCCCCTCAGGTCCTTGGCCTAAGATATGCAAACCATTGCGCATCTGCATATGCTTTAAGTCACTCAGCTTTTCGTGAACCTCTGTAATCATATCACCTACTGCCATGGTGGCACCCCGGTCTTCTTCAATAAGATGACAGGAGATGGCTTTCTCCCTGATTACGTCCTCTATATCTGATACACTTTCACGGTGTTCTTGCTCAAAATGACTATGTTCATCGAGCAAGGCTTCTAGTTCTTCAAACTCATCGTAGAGACCCGCCGTCGTCATCGGCGGCGACAAGTGCCCCACTAAGCAGGCTGAACTACGCCGCTTCGCTTGAATACCTTCCCCTATAATGGTTGTCCAATAAGGATAAATATTAGGCAAGCTAGAAATACCAATTTCTGGATAGCAACTAGCACTGAGGCCAGCCCCCTTACCAGGTAACCATTCTAGAGACCCATGGGTACCGACATGAATGACCGCATCTGCTTCAAAGACAGTTCGTACCCAATGGTAAAAGGCTAGATATTGATGCGGAGGTGGTAAACAGGGATCATGGTAAATAGCAGATACATTTTCCCCAAAGCCACGAGGCGGCTGTACCGTAATCCATAAATTGCCATTGGAAAACCCAGGGATGATAACTTCATCATCATAAACGAATACATCCCCTGGAGCCTCGCCCCAAGACTTGACCATCGCCGCCTGCGTATCCTTTGGCAGTGTAGCAAAGTATGCTTTGTAATCATCGCTACTCATGCGGCCTTCTGCAGAGCCTAGTAATTCATCGGTGAGCATGGAACGGTCATTCGTCATATGAGAGGTCACCATATCCATCAAAGCTGCACTCGTTTCCGGTACACTATCGATTGAATATCCTTCCTCTTGCATTTGACGCAACAATCGTAGCACCGACTCAGGCGTATCAAGACCTGCAGCGGACCCAATGTTGGAATTCTTCGGCGGATAGTTATGTAATATAATGGCTACCCTTCGTTCCGATACTGGAATGTGACGCAGCTTAGACCACTTAATAGCACGCTGCACCACAGCACCGATGCGTTCTTTCACAGGCAAGTACATATAGTGGCCCTGCTCATCAAAGGTCTGACAAGCAACGACCCCACCGTGGATAACGCCATCTAGCTCAGGTTGTGAAATAGATAGGTTCACATCTAAAGGCGTCACACCTTGTGGATCTGCCGCCCAGGACTGTTCATCCATGTATATGGTGTAGCCTTGAACGATAGGAACACCCTGTAACTTTAACTCCTCCAAGGTTTGAGCCCCTAAGGACTGGAAGGAGAATTTACATGTGTTGATGAGCACATCAAAGGGAAATACATCCTTTCCAAAGAGATGGTTCATGGACAGCTTCATATTCGGAATACCTACGCGAGGATTCGAGCCATACTGTCCGTAAAAAATAATTGGGTTGTACTGATGTTTATAAATCTCTTCAAACAGGGCTTGCTGATACTCAATATCCCCCATGACCCACTCGTCACGGTAAAAATATACCGCTATGGATGGCCATTCGCGATGCCCTTCGGCCTCCATGAACTCATCATAGGTTTCGTAGATATTGCCTGCTCGTCCCATGATGGCCTGCCACGGAATATGATCTGGCTCCTCCCATTCAGAGACAGGTTTCGTGCTGAAAGCACCATTGATCAAGCGCACATAGTTCATGACACCACTAGTGCGGCGGTAACTTTCAAGACGAACTCGCTGTTCCTCATCTAAGTTACGATAGAGAATATCTGTTTTCTTAGGCTCTACCACATCGATCCAGTATTTAGGATGATGCGCATATAGCCACCGCTCCAGACGTTCCAAGAATGGTGAATCTAAGCCCACCCCCATATTCGTCACGAGAACTACATCAGCAGCGCGAAGGCGGCTTTCAAAATCCCCATCCCAGAGAGGCGGTTTTTTCATGTTGCAAACGTCTACCTCCCCTTGTAAAAGCTCTGGATAGGTAACGACAGCCTTTTCTATATATTGGATTTGTTTTCCTAAATTAGAAATATACATGAGACGACTCATGATTTACCTCCGCGATACCCGCAAAATACGTTCTGCCGAAATAGTATCCATGGCATAATAACTGCCATTCATCAATTGACATAATTTCTTAGCTAATCCTAGCTTGATAAAGCCCGTTTCTGTGTCGATAACGATACAGTCTACCGGCAAGGTGCCTAAAATACGAGCCCATTGTTTGGCCTCTGCTACAGGTTCCTCTGAATCCCCCGACGTAGCACGACCATCGGTAATACAAATTATCTGTATACGCTCCGCTGAATGCTTGCGTAAGAGTCTATCACACATGGTATAGGCCGTACGTAAACCTTGCGCCAATGGCGTTTTACCTCCTGTTGGCAATGTTGCCAATAATCTCTCGGCCCGCTCTACACTGCGCGTGAAGGGTAATAATACCTCTGCAGATTCCTTGCGAAATGCAATGAGCCCCACTGAATCACGATGAATATAAGAATCTCGTAACAAGCTTAAAACAGCAGCCTTTGTGGCCTCCATACGATGGCGAGCTGACATGGAGCCACTAGCATCGACTACAAAAAGCTGGTAGGCACCGATCCGTTTTTCCCGTGCTTTTCGGCGGTAATCCTGGGGCTTCACCAGAATTGATAATCCCTTATCGTCTTGACGGCTCTCCTGCTGTAGCTGAGCAGATTGTTGTAGTTGTTTTACTTTAACAGCAATCCGCAACCGTTGATACGGCGCCGCTGCTCGTAATGTGTCTACTAAGGCCAAGTCCTCTAGAGCATGCTCGTCCTGATAAGCTCGAATCATGCGCCCCCTCGTATCCTTCGTTTTTGTCATGAGGCGGCGCCCTGAACCCTTGCGGTATTGTCTGTCCACCGTCTTAGATGATTCCAATTTCCACTGAAACATCTTATTTGCAATTTTAGCCACCATATCTGGCAATCCTAAAGCGGATATCCCGTCAGCCTCATTGCTATCAGCATTCAACGGATGATTCGGCCCCTGGGATATGGAGTCAGAGTCATTAGTATCACTTGATTCCTCTTGATCAGACCTACCAGAGTCTTCTTGGTCAGAGCTACTAGAATCTTCTTGATCAGACAGTTCATCCTCTGTCCCGTCCATATCGTTATTGCAATCTGCCGATTCACGTTGTTCCGATTGCACATCATCGGCGTCACTATCATTAGAATCCTTAGCGCTATCCGAATCAGCTGCCGTTATAGCATCATTGGAGTCATTCTGTTCTTGTTTATTATTATCAGCCATACAATCCCCTTGTGAGGATTCCGACTCAGAGTCATCATTACGCTTCATACGATGTGGTAGTACGTAGAGCACTGCCTGTTCAGCATGAAATGGTTTACAGTACGAACTGCCCTCAAGAACAGCGAGCGACTTCATGACTTGTAACAATATATATTCAGCCCCATGACCTACAGTTCTTGCTTGTAATGCGTAGGATATAGCCAGTGAAAGCATGGCATCAGGAACAGCTACAGCTTGAACACTCTTATTTGCTATGAGAGAACCTATATCCTCAGATGAAGGAATGTCTATTGACTTAGATTCCACCTCAGATGGCCCATCATCTAGGTTTGTTTGATTACCACCAAATGTGGATATATCAATACATTGAATTTCTTCTCTATGTTGTTGCAATACTACGATACGAGACTCTAGAGAAGGCGTCTCCATCGATACATGCACATCTACGAGTTCCCACTCCGCATCATCTAGGGTTTGATCCTCATGATTGATGGTCATGATCAGCAAGATTTGGCGACGCTTGGCCTCGACCAGTAGTGCATGTCGCACCTCTGGTGATAACACATGTCCATCATCGACAACCCAACAACGCGTGCTAGTGTCATCTAATAAACCGGAGGACATTACCATCTTGCCCTGTTCTAGAGAAGCCTCAAAATCGATAGACTCTTGTAACTGTGAGTTATCTACATAAACAGGTATTAAACGATAGGGAATTTGCCATTTCTCGAGGCACTGGCGAAGGATATAACTTTTACCAACACCAGTACCACCAGAAATAACAATGGTATGAATCTGGTCATTTACAAGGCCGATTTTGAGGGCCTCTTGTACAGATGTATCCATGGTTAGCCCTCGAGCACTGCAGTTACCACTGCATCAATGCGATCTTCATCATGACCTTGCTCTTCAAAGGGCAATCGACGCAAACGGTGTTTCAAGGCTAATCGGGCAGCTACCTTGAGGTCTTCATCTATAATTTGATTGCGCCCCTGAAAGGCGGCATGAGCTCGAGCGGTGTGCATCATCGTAATATCTGGGCGATGACCATCAACGCCGACACCGATGCTGATGCTCGCAATCTTTAGCAATACATCATCTGAAGGGATGACGCTTGGCAATAATTGGCGGGCTTGTAACAAGCGTTCGTGTAATGCTAGTTCCAAATCTTTATAGGATGCGATAAAGCCTTTTGGGTCATCTCCAAAAGCAAGGCGACGCTTGATAACCTCCATACGCTGTGCTGGGTCATGCTCCCCATAAACCATAACGGATAAGCCGAAACGGTCTAACAATTGAGGTCTAAGATCTCCCTCTTCTGGATTCATCGTTCCTACAAGGATGAAACGAGATGGATGGGAATGACTCACCCCTTCACGCTCAACTGTATTGACGCCCATGGCTGCTACGTCGAGCAAAATATCTACAATATGATCATCTAATAGATTTACCTCATCTACATAGAGAATATTTTGATGTGCAGCATGTAAAATGCCTGGTTCAAAGGCTTTTACCCCCTCTTGTAAAGCCTTTTCCAAGTTAATAGATCCCACCACTCGGTCTTCCGTGGCATTGATAGGCAGTTCTACAACGGTCATGGCAGATGAGCCTATTTCCATAGGAGGTAACAGATTTGCCAACGCTCGTACAGCCGTCGATTTAGCAGTGCCCTTTTCACCTTCGATCAACACACCGCCAATGGATGGATTGATGGCATTGAGCAAAAGGGCCAATTTCATTTCATCTTGACCAACAATCGCAGTAAATGGATATAACATAAGGCTAACCTCACTCAGAATTGCAATGTAAACTGCCGACAGACATAATAAATTAGTAATTCATAGTAAATCAGTAATTCATAATAAGTTAGTAACTAAATTAGTAACTCATGAAAAATAAGTAATTCACAATCAGTTAGTAACACATGATGAGATGCTACGAACCAGCTGTTAAGTATCCATAATCCTATTTAACTATTTTAGATTAGGATCAAAAGATATGTCCGTACTCGCATTGGTTTGCTTGAACTCATCAATGCTTGTAGTGCCCTTAGGGAATACAAAGATACGCTGTTGTTTGAAGTACGGATCATCGTAAACCGCTGCAGATAGATGGAATGCAGCACGCAAGTTTTCTGCCGTCAGCACCTCTCTCGGCGTACCTACGTCAATGATATGACCATCGCTAACTAGGACGAGCTTGGTACAATATTTAGCAGCCAATTCTAAATCGTGAACAACGATTAGAATCGTTTTACCTTCGTCGCATAATCTACGACCTTCATGGAAGATATCATCGGCGTAAACTAAATCGAGAGCCGCTGTTGGTTCATCTAATAAGAGCACCTCTGTTTGTTGTGCCAACGCCTTTGCTAGGAATACCCGTTGACGCTCACCACCACTAAGGTTTTGTACAGATCGATTGCGCAGGTGATACACACCTACCTCTTTCATGGCCTTTTCTACGATAGCCTTATCGTCTGGGCCTTCTTGTTGCCACCATTTCAAATAAGGATAACGAGCTGTCATTACAATATCGATGGCTTCATAGTCAAAGGACACATTGACAGATTGCTGCATGTACGCCACATGATGAGCAATTTCCTTGTCGCTCAAAGAGGCGATACTTTTACCATCCCACAAAACCTGTCCCTCAGATATAGGATAAAGGCCACGCAAGGTTTTTAATAACGTCGTTTTACCAGAACCATTAGGCCCGATAATACCGACGAATTCACCACTATCAATAGAGAAGGACGCATCCTTTAGAATCGGGTTTTCCCCTAATGTAACGGATAAAGATTGAACATCTAATTTCATTAGGCCCCTCCTTTACTGCGCAAGCGATGAAGTAAATATAAGAAATACGGTGCCCCTAAGAGAGCCGTCATAATACCTACGCGAATTTCTACTGGTTGTGCTACGACACGTCCTAAGGTATCGCAGAATACGAGGAATAGCGCACCACCAATGGCGGCCATAGGCAATAATATGCGATGATCTGGTCCTACTAAGAGACGTACAATATGTGGCACCACAAGCCCTACGAATCCGATAGAACCGCTGACGCATACAGCGGTAGCAGTAATGACGGATGATAAGAATAGGAATAACATGCGATACACCATTACAGGCACACCTAGAGCGCGCGCCTCTGTGTCGCCGAGAACGAGTACATTTAAATGGCGCCCAAGCATCATTAAAATAACACTGCCTGTCATGATAGGTCCAACCGCCAATAGAACATGGTCCCAACGACGGAAATCGAGGCCCCCTACCATCCAGAATAGGAATTCGCGCAAACGATATTCATTGATCATCGTCAAGATACCGGAGGTAAAAGCCCCTAATAACATGCTCACAGCTACGCCTGCTAACAATAAGGTTGTCGTATCTAGCTTGTTATTACGCAAAGTCAAAAGAATGGTAATACCAACTGATACAAAGGCCCCTACGAAAGCAAAGGCAGGCATATAAAACATCCCTAGGGATGTAAAGCCGAGCGCAATAGCAATAACGGCACCAAGCGATGCACCTGCAGATACGCCCATAATACCTGGATCCGCTAGTGGGTTTGAGAACACCCCTTGCATAACCGCACCAGCGAGTGCCAAGGCACCACCTACGAGTAAACCTATGATAAGGCGTGGCATACGGATAAACCACAATACCGCCTCTTGTTCAGCTGTAATAGGCTCTGTGAAGTGTACAGGTATTCCCATACCATTTAAAATGCTTTGTATGCCCCCACCGATAGGAATCATAATCGTTCCTAGGTGTAGTGCCAATAGACTCACAATACACAGCAATACCCCAATTATGGCAATTGCCATGATACGTTGTTTCTGTTTAGTCATGAGAATTCCTTTCTAACTGAGGATACACAGTATGCATAATGGCTAGCATGGCTTCACCAATATGCTGATTCATTGTATATAGGTATGCTGCTGGCAAGGGTTTAACTCTGTTTTCCCGTACAGCTGACAAATTCTGAAATGCGGGATTATCTAAATATCGACTGGCTAATGTCTTATCCATTCCCTTATAGGAGGGAATAAAAATATAATCTGGTTCCATCGCTATGACCCGTTCATCCCCAAAGGGCGTCCGTGGCGGTAATCCTAAAAGATCAGGTGCATTGTAGATACTCATATACTTACACATATCATCAAACAAACTACCTGTTCCTGTATAACCATCCATGGAGGATACAAAGAGTACACTTTTACGCTGTTCTACAGGAATAGAGGCCCCTAGCCGTTTCATCTCATCTAATTCACGACGAATCTTCTGGGTATACAATTGACCCTTTTCATCCTCCCCAACCACATGCGCAATATCCGTTATATTATGAATGACTTCCTCTACCGTAGACGGTGTCGGTACTACAACAGTAGGTATACCCATGTGGCGCAAACCGTCAATAACATCTGCACTCGTGTAATCTGGAGCGATGACGAGATCTGGTTTCAAGGCTATAACTTTCTCCAATGGATAGGAACCCAACACCGGTTTTACGAGTTTAGCTCGCTTTGCTTCCAAGGAATACTCCTCATAGGTAGATAATTTATTAATACCCACCAGGCGATTGGGCTCTATAAGTCCTAATAAAATCGTATCTGCTGCGGAAGATAATGCTAAAACACGCTCTGGATGCTCAGGAACACCTACGCTGACACCATCATAGCTTTCAACATAACGCATAGGACTTGTGACGGATTCTCTAGGTTGAAAACCACAACCTGCTATACATATACAAAGAAGTATCATCAAGCATATGAGGAGATTGGTCTTCTTATTCATGGTGATACTCCTTGTATTGTTCTACGAAAAAGTAAATAACTACTAGAATTTTTGAGTGTAGCTTAATTGATAGTTGAATGGTTCATCCCAGTATTCCCAATCACCATTAGAGATAACATTGTGACGATTCAACAAGTTACGCGCATCGAGGCGTAAGGAAGAGTTTTCATTAAATTGATACCCTACATAGGCATTCCAAGCTACAAGATTTGGATTGGTACCGCCATCGCGGTTCTTCATACGTTTTGTAACAAAGTTGATGCTAGTGCCGGCAGTCCAAGTCGAGCTGTTATAGTGAAGGCCCCCTGTAAACTGCAATTTAGGGTTAGCTTGTTTCCAATAGGTTTTATCGATTTCCCGTTGTTTAGGGTTGGAGTACGATGCACCAACAGTCATTTTCAAATGATCCGTTAATTTGCGGCCATACTGAGCTTCAATGCCCACATTTCTATAACGGCCACCATTTACACGGATTGTATTCTTACCGTTGCTATCTGGCTTCCAAGAGAAGAAGTTCTTAAAGTCCATATAGAATGCGGCTACCTTCCAACTATCCTTGTCGGTAATATGCTTGTAGCCCAATTCATAGTTCCAACCTTCTTCAGGTTTCAAGTTACGTCCACTAACAGAGGCATAGCCTTTGTTGATTTTCTTGAAAGTATCACTAAGGTTCGGCATTCTAAATGCTTTGCCAACATTCATATACATGGACGATTCCTTGTTGATGCGATGTTGCAATTGGAACTGCGGCGTCAATACCTTTTGATTTCTCACAGGATCCTTAATATCGGAATAACGCAAACCTAAAATACCAGTCCATTTTGGATTAAATTGACGGGAATAGGTACCATAAAAGGCCAAGCTATTGCGATGTGGGTTGCCATAGTACGGACCAGCAGTAGTCTTATAGGTTTCACGTTTACCAAGAATACCGGCAATTAAGTAATCTTTACCATCCCGGAAATCCCATTCATGTTGTACATCAAAACCATATTGGCGTGCAATATAGTTGTTATCGCTCACAGTATATGCTTTTTTGCTGTGTACGCGACTTTTACCATACAAATCTCGATCATTATAGAAGAGTGTACCTGTCGTATTACGATCCTTATAGCTCAAGGACACGTTATTTTTTGTATCATGATAAGCATATGTTGTAGAGTGCAGCTTTTGCTTGATAGGATTTGTTTCCGTACTCAACTGCGCAAAGGAGGAATTACCTTCAAAACGACTAAAGTTCAAGGTTAATTTATCATTCAATTTACCGCTCATAAATAGGCCTAATGAGTTGCCCTTATCACGAGCTGTATAATATTCATAGCCTCTAGCATAGCCACCAATATCTGAGCGAATAGGTGTTTCTGGGTCTTGAGCACCAAAGAAGTTACGTTCTACACCAATTAGGAAGCGTGGTGTGCCATAGTTAATTTTATAGGTTTGGCTACCCATGTTACCAAAGCCTACTGTAGCTGAACCACCTTCTTTAGTAGGGGTTTTTGTAATGACATTAATAACACCACTCATTGCATCAGAGCCATATAGAGCAGATGCGGCGCCTTTAAGCACCTCAACGCGCTCAATGGATCCTGTTGGAATCGAGCTGAGGCCCCCCTTACCATTAAGGTTCATAGGCACACCATTTACGAGGACTAAAGAACCCCGTTCAAGGCCACGAATATTTACACGGCTATCCATAGCACCATACTCAAGGCCCGATGCACCATAGGAGAAGGAGGTCACACCAGGTACCATATTCACCGCATCAAAGGCATTTTTAGCACCGCTATTGACCAAGTCCTTTTGGGTAATAACATCCATCGCTGCTGGCGTATCCAAATCAAGCAATGCCATGCGATTCGCAGTTACGTTAATAGTATGGGTTTCAGTAGCTCCACTAGCTTCAGTAGCCGCCGTTACACCTGTGCGATCTGGTGTCGCAGAAACTTCTGCTGCATATCCATTCACGGATAAGCCCATCAATGCCACCCCAACAAGTATAGAAGTACGTCTCTTACTTTGTGTTTTCATAACCAATACCTCACTTATACACATATACTTTCATATAAACCACATAATTGTATTATTACACATTTATTTAGGCCACACAAAACCTATACCCCCTACCACTACTATGTTTCTAGCAGGTCTATCCTAAATAAATATTAGAATTTTTGTGTATAGCTTAATTCGTAGTTAAATGGTGCATCCCAGTATTCATAGTCACCATTGGATACTACATTATGACGGTTCAAGAGGTTGCGTGCATCAAGGCGCAATGTAGCGTCTTTGTTGAAGTGATACCCTACATAAGCATTCCATTGAACAATGTTAGGATTCAATCCACCATCGCGATTGCGCAAACGTTTTGTTACAAAGTTCAAGGATGTACCAGCATCCCATGTGGTGCTTTTATAATGGATGCCTGTTGTAAACTGCAACTTAGGAGCCGCTTGTTTCCAGTAATTTTGATTCATTTCCTTTTGTTTTGGATTAGAGTAAGAACCGCTAACACTCATTTTGATGCGATCAGATAAGCGTCTATTGTACTCTGCTTCAATACCAACATTGTGGAATTTACCGCCGTTTACGCGTACCGTTGGACGGCCATTGGCATCAGGCTGCCATTGGAAGAAATTCTTGAAGTCCATATAGAATACATCTACCTTCCAGCTATCCTTCTTATTCATACGTTTATAGCCTAGTTCATAGTTCCAACCCTCTTCAGGTTTAAGATTTTTGCCACTTACCGCTGTATATTGGCGGTTCACACTGCGAAATGCATCACTCAAGCTAGGCATTGTGTATGCTTTACCAATATTCAAATACATGGAAGAGTCTTTATTGATGGTATGCAACACTTGGAATTGAGGTGTTAGCACATGTTGGTCCTTAATAGGATCACTAATAGCGGTATAACGCAACCCTAAAATAGCAGTCCATTTTGGATTAATTTCCCGGGAATAGCTGCTATACACCGCATAGGTATTACGATGAGGACGTGTATACACAGGGGCCTGTGTAGCGCGATAGGTTTCTTGTTTACCTGTAATACCAGCAATCAAGTAATCCTTACCACCTCTAAAGTCCCATTCGTGCTGTACATCCATACCATATTGACGGGCTACATAACTAGTATCTGTCGGTTTGAACTGTTTGGCACTATGAACGCGGCTTTCACCACGCATAGTACGGTCATTATAGAACAAGGTGCCTGTCGTATTATCATCCTTGTAAATCAAGGATACGTTGTTGCGGTCATCCTTGTAATTATAGGTCGTAGAATGACGGGCCTGTCTCATAGGATTTGTTTCTGTACTAATCAAGCCAAAGGATGAACGGCTTTCGGCGCGATTATAATTTAAGGTTACCTTATCTGAAAGCTTGCCACTCATAAACACACCTAAGGAGTTACCCTTATTGCGCGTAGTGTAGTAGTCGTAGCCCTTACGACCTGTATAGTCATATCGCACCGGTGTGGATGGATCTTGAGCCCCCCAATATTTTCTATCGATGCCAAAGAGGAATCGATCAGTACCATAGGAAAGGTCAAATCGCTTAGAGCCTCGATTTCCTACAGCTACCGTAGCAGAACCGCCTTCTTTGGAAGGCGTCTTTGTAATGATATTTATGACACCACCTAAAGCTTCTGCTCCATACAAGGTAGACGATGCGCCCTTAACGACCTCAATGCGCTCAATTGCACTCGTAGGAATAGCACCAATTCCACTTTTACCATTTAGATTCATAGGTATACCATTTACGAGAACTAGTGCACCACGATCTAGGCCACGAATATTCGTACGGCTATCCATACCGCCGAAATCTGCACCAGACGCACTAAAGGAGTTGATAGTTACACCTGGTACATTAGATACCGCATCAAAGGCTGTTTTAGCACCACTATTTTGTATATCCTCTTGGGTAATAACAGAAGTTGATACCGGTGTATCTAAATCTAAGAGAGCTGTGCGGTTGGCTGTAACATTAATGGTAACTTCTTCTTCATTATTGTTTGGTGTTACATCGGCAGCATACCCGTTACTTGACATAGCAGTTAATGCCATGAGCACTGCTACATATACTTGTTTATTTATTCGTTTCATCATCCACGCCTCTTTTTATCAGTTATTCCATATGATATATAATGTTCAATCGTCCATTCGGTAATGTTTGTACCGTGGCGGACACGCCGTATATATGGCGAATTGTATCCTCTGTTAACACTTCATGAGGAGTACCTGTACATACTACAGAACCGTCTTTAAGAGCAATGAGGCGGTCACAATAGATAGCTGCTAAGTTTAAATCATGAATAGCGGCCACCACTGTTGCATCAAGGCGTTTTACAATCGTCATCAGCTCGAGCTGATACTTAATATCTAGGTGGTTTGTAGGCTCATCTAGTACAAGGCATTCTGTGCGTTGTGCTAAAGCACGCGCCAAGATAACGCGCTGCTGCTCACCACCAGATAAGGTATTAAAATTGCGACTTTCAAAATCACTAAGGCCGACTTGAGCCAGCGCATGACGGGCAATTTCATAGTCATCAATTTGATCTCTATCGAGTAGCCCTTTATAAGGGGAACGGCCCATAAGGACCATTTCAAGAACGGAAAAATCAAAGTTAACCGTACTATGCTGGGCTACCACAGCCATTTTTAAAGCTGTGTCACGATGGCTTAAGGAACTCATTTCTGTACCATCAAAGAAAATTTTTCCATGATTAGGTTGCAGTACGCGGTATAAACATTTTAAAAATGTGCTTTTACCACTACCATTCGGCCCAATAATACCAACAAACTCCTTATCTCGTATATCTAAGGATATATCGTGGAGAATTTTTTTAGCTCCAAATGAAACTTGGATATTATCTGCTTGTATGTTCATTATTCCCCTCCAAATCCGTAGTTCTTACGTACCAACATGTACACAAAGGTTGGCGCACCGATGAGAGAAATGAGAATACCAATTGGTAATTCTGCATGAGGAATAATGCAACGACAGAGACCATCTGCAATAACGAGGAAGATACTACCTCCTAATGCACTGAATGGAATCAATGTCCAATGATTGGTCCCAATCGTCATGCGCACGAGGTGAGGAATTAAAAGGCCTACAAAGCCAATCATCCCCGCTGCGTACACTACAAAACCGATGATAAGAGAGCTAATAATCAAATACACTTGGCGATATCTATGCAAATCTCGACCTAAGGTAATAGCTACCTCATCACCGAGAAGCATCATGTTCAAAATTCTACTTTGAGACCAGAAGAATAGAATGCTCACAAGAACAACGATAGCAATGATAGGCAACATGTCCCATTTAGCACCTGCAAAGCTCCCCATCAACCAATAGGTAATAGTTTGGATGCCTTCCTTATCATCTGCTAAGTACACTACAAAGCTAGAGAAAGAACTACATACGGCACTTAATGCTAAGCCACCTAAGATTAATTTTACAGAATTAGGTCGGCCCCCCAGGTTGGAGATAAATAATACACCGAAGGAAATCGCCATAGCTCCAATAAAGGCCATAACACCTACGAAATTTTCTCCGAACATAACGCCTACACCAAACAGGATAGCTACCGTAGCACCGAGAGATGCACCAGACGAAATCCCCAAGATATATGGGTCCGCCAATGGATTTTTCACGATAGCTTGCATGATTACGCCAGACACGGCAAGGCCTGCGCCGATAATGGCAGCCATCAAGAGCCGCGGCATACGCAGTAACCATATAATAGTCTGATCTGGACTATTCATAGGATCATCAAGCGCTAAAGGACTAGAAAATTGATCTATTACAATATTGAAAATTTGAGAAAGTGAAAACTGTACTGTACCAACAGAAAGTCCCCATAGTATGGCTAATGCTAGCACCCCTATGAGGACAAATCCGCCAGCAGTATATCCAACACGTTTTAGCATACTGCTCCTTTATTAATGAATTAAATCGGGTACCCCTTGAGGGTAAAGATCTGGATATAACCCATGTGATACGATATCGATGCCATCGGATAATCGAATACCAGGACTATAGACGGCAAGGAGTGGCAAGAAATAAACTCGCTTATTACGCAATGCATTTACTCTTTGTAGGCCAGGATGTGTCAAAACATAGTTCATAATCGTATCCGCTTGGCTATATTCACCATCAGATACAATCAAGAATATAACGTCAGGATTTTCTTCCACCACATCCTCCATACTAATAGATGGCGTATCTGTATCAATTACATTGGCATGCAAGGAATCCCCTATATTACCAGCTAATGTCTTATGTCCATACAAGCGGAACTGCTTACCTTCAACCTCGACAAACAATGCTTTTGGTGTCTTTTCATGAGCCGTTTGAGCTACTGTATGTGCTACAGATTGCTCCATATCGTGAATCAGCTTTTCTGCCTCCATGTTGCGGTTAAAGATACGCCCTAAATCACGAATATATTGGTACTCCATATCCATGGTCAATGCAGATTGTGCCCCTAGAGAGGATTCTGCAATATACACATTTGCATTTCGTGCCTGCCAGAACGCAGGGGTTCGTAATCCTTTATTGGTGAAAGTAGATCGCCAACCAACTAGTAAATCGGGCTTCATCATCAATACGCTTTCTAAATTAGCATATTTCATATCCTTATAGGGAATTTTGTCATACGCTTCACGGTATTCTGATCGCACGTATTTACGATTTGGAATTCCCATACCCGCTACAATACGATCGCCTTCTCCAAGAGCAATGATAGTTTCAATGGAATTTTGCCACATCGCCACAACGCGCTCTGGTACTGCCGTATATGTACTTTCAAAAGGTTCCCCTCGGCGCACATAGGACTTGATTGTTACAGGCGGCTGTAGTTCGATATGCGTCGGTGTAGACTGATGGTCCTCAACAGTCACCTGCTGAGGACCACAGCCTACGCATAGTAATAGACATAGTATTAATGCGCTAAATCTAATCATTAGAATTTATATTTCGCCCCAATCATGAAGGAACGTGCTGGCATAGCCGCACTACCACGACCATTATAAGCACTATAGCTTGTTTCATATGCGCGGTTAAGAACATTGTTCACTACAATGTACGCAGTTAAATCTTTTGTTACATCATAGTTGAGGTTCCAATCCACAATTAAGAAACGTCTATGAGTAAATGCATAATCGCTATTGCCAGTGTACCAGTTAATTAACAAGCCAGAGTATAGGCGTTTGTTATCATAGGAAATATTCAATGCATAGTGGTTTTGTGGACGCAAGCTGTTAATAGCCACGTTAATATCATCGCTATTGCTATAACCCCAGTTTGGATCGAGAACCCAGCCACCTTTAGACATCCATTTGTCCTTCATATGAGAGTAAGATGCACTCATTGTTACATGTTTATTCAATTTATGATCCACTGTAATGTTGAAAGATTGTTTGTTTTCTTTAGCATTAACTGCTGTTTTTTCAAAATCACCAGATGTGCTATTCCAGATTGGCAATGTAGCAATAGCGTTTTTCATGCGTGTGTAATCATAGTGAACAGCAACAGTTGTGTTGTTATCTTTACCAAATGTGTGTTGTACGCCCCAAGTGAAAGCATCGCCTTTTTCGTCATCTAATGGTGTATTGTATACGCCGTCAACTGCACTGTAGTCACCTGTTTTAAGTGGTCTCATGATACGTGTCCAGCCAGCATACATGCTAGTTTTTTTGTTAAGTTTAAACTGGCCATGTAAGCTAGGTGTTAATGCACTTACACTACCTTTACCTTGGGAATCGCCACTACCACTACCTTCAATACTACTATAATGTACATAGCGCAATGCTGGTGTTAACTCCACATTGTTACCAATATAGATTTTATCTTGCAAATACGCATACAACGTATTACGGCGAATATCAGAAGATGTTACACTACCATTGCTTTTAATAGAACGAGAATTTAATTGAGAACGACTGTAATCGATATTGGCGATGATATCATGCTTATCAAGTTGACGTGTCCATTGAAGCTCAATCCCATTTTTAGTCTCTTTATACCAACTATTTGGACTACCAGCCATACCACCTGTATCAGCAATCCATTGACGCAATGCATCACGACGATCTGGGAATGGTGCTAGATTAGCATCTACCCAAGCATTAAATTGCTCAACAGTAGCACCATTAGGGAATGCTGCCGCATAAGCTGCACGAGCTTCAGCTTTAGTACCACGATACCAAGAGAATGTGTCACGACCCTCATAACGATGATCTAAACGATACAATCGCACAAAGCTTTCTAGTTGACCTTGTTTATCGAAGGTATATTTTAAATCAGTGTCCAAGTTTTTGAACTTACTATAAGAACCATAATTGCCGTCTAGGGCAAATAAGTTATGATACCCAGGATTTTTAGTGTCACCATATAAAGTTGGTGCGTAACCTTGAGGATTGTTAGCCGTTACATACTTAGGGTCTGTAATCAATTTGTTATTAGCATCAAATTGACCAATAGTTGCATTGGAAATGATACGGCGCCAATCTTCTTGGTTCCAATATTTACGGCTTGGCGTAGAAATTGGATACCCATCATGACCTTTTTTATAGTTCATGGAGAACTGTAAGCTTTGTTTCTTATTGAACTCATGGTCAATACGCGCATTAAAGCCTTCTTCGCGCCATTTAGAACCTGTAAGAGTTGCTACTTCACCAGTATC
>CAKPXN010000024.1 GCA_934202095.1 uncultured Veillonella sp. | reverse complement strand
ATGGGTCATAAAGAAGTAGGTGGCGTTAAAGCTAAACTTGATGAAGATGGTCATGAAGCAGTTGTATTAGAACAATTAGAAATCGACTGGAAATTCTCTGGCAACCCATTACAAACAGCAGATAACGAATTACAAGCTCGTATTATCGTTCGTGAAGTATTCCGTGAAAATGGTCTTGATGTAACATTCAATGCAAAACCAATTATCGGTGTTGCTGGTTCTGGTGAACATACGCACTTTGGGGTAATGGCAAAATTAAAATCTGGCAAACTTGTTAACTTGTTCAGCCCAGAAGATATGAAAAAAGAATCTGCTAGCTCCTTGGGTATTGGTGCAATCATGGGTCTATTGAAACACTATGAAGCTATTAACCCATTCATCAGCTCTACAACCGATTCCTTGAATCGTTTGAAACCTGGTTTCGAAGCTCCAGTTTGTATCGTAACTTCTTTAGGTAATGATCCTTCTGAACCAAGCCGTAACCGTACAATCCTTTGCGGTTTGATTCGCGATATCGACAATCCAATGGCTACACGTTACGAATTGCGTTCTCCAAACCCTTATACAAATACATACACTGCATTAGCATTGATTTTCATCTCTGCATTTGATGGTATGAAATATGCCATTACAAGTGGTAAAACTCAAGCTCAATTGGAAGCAGAACTTTCTAAAGAAGCTGGTCAAGATGCAGATTACTTACCTAAAGAACGTGCATTCCGTTCTGAAAAAGATGTATTCGAAGACTACACTCAAGAAGAACGTAATCAAATGTTCGGCGTAGCTCCTGCAACTGTATGGGAAAACATTAAAGGTTATAAAAATAATCCTGAACTTGTAAATACATTAGCACAAGGCAATGCATTTTCTCATGACTTAATGGATTCCTTCATTGCATCTATCTTGAAACGTTGGAAACTCGTATTGGCTCACCGTATCATTCCTGATAATATGGATACAGTACGTAAAATGGTATCTATTCACACAGATAGCCGCAATAGCATTGATGACAAACGTTTTGCAGAAGTTAATGACTTACGTTTCTATCTTGCAAAAGATAGCGATGATCGCAAATCCTTGTTCACACGTATTGTAGAAGCTTTACAATCTGAAGATTATGATACTGCATCTGCATTACAAATCGAAATGAATGACAAAATGGAAGAATTAGAAGCTAAATACGCTAATTACAGCAAAAACATTTTCTAATTCTTTGTATATGAAGAAAGGTCCTACCAAATATTGGTAGGACCTTTTTTTGCATGTTATAACTCGATAAATAATACTATTTATTCATCATGGCCAATAAATTTTATTACTAATACTAAACTACATACAAGAACTAAAATAGAAATGGCCCATATAAGTATATCTATTGATGTATCATGAGCTATGATTACAGATCTAACAATAGCAGTGATGCCTATATATAGGAAAAAGTCTAGAGGAAAGTGAAAGTTATTTTTAAAGTACTTTACAATCAACGCAATGAACTCAAAATAGAGGAAGAAGGTAATTAATTCCTCAATAAGATTGTAGTATGTGCTTTCACCATTTATATTGGCCCATGTAATGACACCTAAATTTATAAGTGAATTAACTAGGGCGATACACAATGCTACACCTACGCCGAGTAGGGCAATATTTTTTATAGTTAATAATAATTTAGAAATTTTAATCCACATACATAACCCCCGTGAAAAGAAAAAGGCCGTACGTTGTACGGCCTTAATAGAAGGCAATATTAGATATCAGCTTTAATTGCTTCTAATGCTGCATCGAAATTAACAGCTTGAGTTACTTCTGGTACATATTCAACATATGTTACTTTGTTATCTTTGTTGATAACTACAACACCACGAGATAATAGACGTAATTCTTCGATTAAGAAACCATAGTTTGTACCGAAAGAAGCATCTTTGTGGTCAGACAACGTTTCTACTTTATCTACGCCTGCAGCACCGCACCAACGTTTTTGAGCAAATGGAAGGTCCATAGAAATTGTCAATACTACAACATCATCAGATAAACCTGTTGCATCTTGGTTGAACCAACGAGTTTGTGCATCACATACGCCAGTATCAAGAGAAGGTACTACGGAGATTACCTTTACTTTACCTTCATAATCTTTCAAAGTTTTAGGTTGTAAAACGTTAGATAATACAGTGAAATCAGGTGCTTGTTGACCTACTTTAATTTCTGGGCCCACCAATGTAATAGGGTTACCTGCAAATGTTACAACACTAGTACGTTTTTCCATGTTTCATTCCTCCTAAGAGTTTATATACTAAATAGATTAAACAATGTTTCTATGGTTAGTATACCATTTCTATCCATTTTAGTAAACTAATTTTTTCGATATAGTTTGCTATTATTTTGGGATATAGTTCAGTTTAATGTTTTTGGTAGAAGAATTATGTAGTAAATGGTACGATAGAAAGAAAACAGGAGGTAGTCGATGAATCCATATGCAATTTTCAAGGAATTTTTTCGTCGTGAAGGTATATATTATCTTATCGGATTAACTATGCTAATCGCAATTGATGTAGCTTTTTTAATCGTACCACAATTAATTGGTAGTGCCATCGATACATTGAGTCATAATAAAGAGGGCTTAACCCATTATATATTGTATTTTATTGGTTTATTAATCATTATTACTATATTGAAAGTTATATCACGTAGAACATTATTAGGATCTATCCGACGCATGGAGTATTTATTCCGCCAAAAATTATGTGCTCGTGCTTTAGAAATCCCTACTACATATTATGATGTTAACGGACCTGGTAAGGTAATGGCTTTAATGACAAATGATGTAACATCATTGCGCGTTGCCCTAGGTTTAGGTGTTATGATCGTCGTTGATATTATTTTATATTCTATATTGGGTTCTATCATTTTAATTCAAAAAATAGATTTTATTTTAGCCTTAAAGATTATGACCCCAATTATTTTCATTTTAGGTTCAATTTTTACACTAGGTCGACGCTTACGAAAGAAACAACGTCAGGCGCAAACCACATATAGTGATATGACTGAGTTTGGCCAAGAATTATTCCAAGGTATGGACGTCATTAGGGCGTTTAATAAAGAATCCATTATAGGCAGATTATTTAATGGAATTAATAAAAAGAATTACTCAGATAATATGAGCGTAGCCGTTTTGGACGCCATTTTATCTCCCTTAACAATGATTGCTCCTTTTATATGTATTAGTATTAGTATGTATATATGCGGTACTTTAGCTGTAGAGGGGCTTATGACTGTCGGTAAATTCGTCACTATTAATGCTTTCATTATGCTTATCATCGGACCTTTAATCTCTCTTGGCTCTCTTGTTGCTATCGTTCAAAAGGGCCTTGCATCTCTTGACCGTATTGTCGCATTTATGAGTTTGCCCGTAGAGTGTAATGATACAGATGGTAAACAACTATCACTAGGCGATATAGATATTCGATATTTAACATTCACCTATGATGACTCAAAAGCACCTGCATTACGGCAAGTCAATATTACCTTTAATAAAGGTGAATTCATCGGTATTGTAGGGAAACCAGGTTCTGGTAAGAGCACATTATTTAAGTTGTTACTAGGGTTGCAAAAAGCACCGGCAAAAACGATATATATTAATAATCAAGATATTAAGTCACTTCCAATTGGAACTGTGCGAAACTCCATGTCTTATGTGCCTACACAATCATATTTATTAAGTTCTACAATTGCGGATAATATCAGCTTTGGTTATGAAAATCCAAATCATCTTACAGTCTCTGAGGCAGCACATAAAGCTCAACTATACAGGGACTTAGGTGAAGATTTAGAAAATCCATTAAGTGTATTGGCTGAAGAAGGCCGTGATTTATCAGGTGGTCAAAAACAACGTATCAATATTGCACGAGGATTTTATAAGAATGCACCATACTTATTGTTAGACAATTGCTTTTCTGCATTAGATACTATAACAGTGGATGAAATACTACACACATTACGATCCATAACAGATAAAACAATTTTGTGCATCTCACAACGACTAGAGGTTATAAAACAGGCAGATTGCATTATTGTATTTGACGATGGGATGATTCGTGAGGTAGGAACACACGATGAATTAATGGATCTAAAAGGTTTATATTATCAAATGTATACTGCTCAAAATAAGGAGGCCAAGTAATGAAATTAAAATATAATGATTGGCGTCTGTTTGCATACTTAACGCGATATATTAAGCCTTATTTATGGCTCCTTATTTTAGCTAGTATAGCTCTTATTAGCAATCTATTATGCTCACTCATACGTCCCTATCTTTCGAAACAAGCTATCGATTTAGGCTTTGCTATGAAAGATTTGAATACTATTCAGCATTATGCTGGATTATATGCATTAACTATTGTTGGCAGCATTGTCTTTATCCTCTTGCAAAACTATTTATTATCTACATTTGGGCAGAAGATTATTTTTCATATACGCAGTACGGTATTTGAAAAAATACTTCATAAATCCGCTGATGATTTTCAGTCTTTGCCTATAGGTAATTGGGTAACCCGTATTACCAATGACGTTGAGTCATTGCGTACATTATATACAGATGTATTGCTAAAACTCATAAGTAGTGCATTGATGATTTTAGGCATATTAGCTTTTATGTATGCTATTAATGTACCCTTAGCAATTGTTATGACCTTGTTGATTCCTATCATGGGATGTATTATCTGGGTGTATCAAAAATTTTCCAGAAAAGCTTTTAGACAAGTTCGTTCTTCTGTAGCAGCATCTAATTCGAGCATCAAAGAATTGTTGAATTACATATTAATTGTAAAAACTTATTTAGGTGAAAGAAGTATTGAACAACGGTACGATTCTGTTAATCGTGAGTTTTTAAAAGCCGGTATATTTGAGGTTACAACCTTTTCTATTTTTAGACCTCTCGTAGATGGTTTGTTCTTTGTGGCACTCATTGTTATTTTTACAATGACAAATCTATTAGAATCCGTAGCAGATGCAGGTACGGTATTTGCATTTATACAATATATGGATCGATTCTTTCAACCTATGAAAGAAATTGCTGATAAATATAATTCCTTGCAAAGTGCATTGGCCGGTGCAGAACGATTGATTCCTATTTTGGATGAACCAAAGCGCGAGTTGATAACAACTGTTCCCAATGAATTTAAAACGATTGATACCATCGAATTAAAAGATGTGTATTACTCCTATGATAACAGTGATGTATATGCTTTGAATAACATTTCTTTTACAGTAAAAAAAGGGGAGTATCTTGGTATTGTAGGACTATCTGGTAGTGGAAAATCAACATTACTTTCATTATTGATGGGAGTATTGCGACCTACAAAAGGCAACATTTATATTAATGGTCATGATATTAGCCAATATGATTCTTCAATGATTAGAAATATTATGGGCTATGTATTTCAAAATGCATACTTATTTAAAGGGACGATTCAAGATAATCTTAATTTATATGATTCCTCTATCTCTATGGATACTATTATAGACGCTACCAAAAAGGTCAAATTACACGATATGATTGAATCTTTGCCAGATGGATATCAAACATCAGTAGGATATTTGGGATCGCTATTATCAGATGGACAAAAGCAATTATTAGCCTTTGCAAGAACGTTGATTTTAAATAGACCTATTTTATTGCTTGATGAAGCTACGGCAAATATCGATAGTCATACGGAATCACAAATTCAAGAAAGTATTGAAACTATACGTGGTGAAAAAACAATTATAAATGTAGCACATCGTTTATCAACTGTACAAAAAGCAAATAGAATTCTAGTTCTTTCTTATGGTAAGATTGTGGAAGATGGAACATTTGATGAGCTTATGCAACATAAGGGGGATTTTTACGAGTTATGGAATCACCAAAAATAGATTACATTCAATCGAAAGACAATAAGACTATAAAACATATTATCAGTTTACAACAGCGAAAATATCGGCAAAAATTTAGTGAATATACGGTGGAAGGAATTCGTGCTGTAACGGATATAGGAAAAAAAGGATTTTTGCGCTCTATTTTAATTAGAGAATCAAAGCGAAGTGAATTGGAACCATTAGTGCAAACAGGTTTTACTGTTTCTTCCGTCTATGTAGTACAAGATCCAATATTTGATAAAATTGAGCACTCTGTAAATGGACAGGGTATACTAGGTATAGCGAAAAAATATGTTAATGATTTGCATTCATTTATAGTAGAGGATGGATTATATGTCGCACTAGATGGTGTACAGGATCCGGGAAACTTAGGTACCATAATTCGTACAGCTGTGGCTGCTGGTGCAAAAGGTATATTCTTGTTAAAAGGAACCGTAGATCCTTTTAACGAAAAATGCGTACGCAGTACGATGAGTGCGCTTTGCAATATTCCGATTTTTGAAGATGTAACATTATCTGAGTTTTATGATTTTATAAAGGATAATACGATAAAAACCTATGTTACCTCACTAGACAATGCAAAGCCATATCATACCATATCATATTCTAGACGAACCATGATTATACTCGGTAATGAAGGAAATGGAGTGTCTAGAGACATTATTGAAATGTGTGACCAGGCTATTACAATTCCCATGTATGGTGATATAGAATCTTTAAACGTATCAATTGCGGCCGCCCTATGTATGTATAAGGTAAGAGAACAAATTTAATATATCTTATAACGATACCCTGTCATCGATCATTTTGGATGACAGGGTATATAATTTTCTATAGTACTATAAAATATGATTATCTATGATAGAAGGGTATATAAATTATGTGAAAACGATATAAAAAGTCCGTTTCCAGTACACAAGTATTGCTATTTTGTATTGATTTTATATACCTGTATTTGGTAAAATAACATATATCTTTTCTGGGTGAACATTGTTTTCCCATTTTTACGAATAAAGAGGCACGCATATGTCAAAATTAATTATAAATGCTGACGATTTTGGCCTTCATTCAGCTATAAATGAAGGTATTATCGTAGGGCATACTAAAGGTGCTATTACAAGCACATCTATATTGGCAAGTGGTGCTGCTTTTAATGAAGCAGTAGATATGGCAAAGGAATATCCAAAGTTGGGTATAGGTATTCACATAGCTTTGGTGGGAGGAATAGCCCCTGTAAGTGATCCTAGTGAAATTCCTAGTCTTGTAACAAAAGAAGGTGTTTTTGTTGATAATTATATAGAGTTTATGAAGCGCATATATAGTGGCTCTATTAATTATGATGAAGTGAGAACAGAGATTACAAATCAAGTTTCTAAAATTATGGAATCTGGTGTAAACGTAACTCATATTGATGGACACCAACATATGCATGTCCTACCAAGCATTCTCCCTATAGTTTTAGAACAGGCTATGCGATATAAAATTAAAGCTATACGTGTACCAAATGAAAAAATAACATTTTTGAATGGTGTGCATAATCCTGTTCGTATTATGGGGAAATGTGGTTTGAGCACCGTGGCTGCTCAAGCATTGCCTATCATTCGCGATAAAGGAATTTATTTTACACAATACTTCTGGGGTATGATTAATGGTGGCGCTTTAGGTGAAACAGAGTTATTATCAATTTTAAAACAAGTTAGCTCTCTATCTGGTGCCCATGAAATTATGACTCATCCTGGCATTAATAATAAAGTGCTAAATGAGCAGTTTAAATGGAACTATCATTGGCAAGATGAATTGACTGCTATGACATCTGATACCGTTCTTAGATACATTGATCAACATGCAATAGAGCTCATTAATTATGGGGATATAATATGAGCAAGATGATGAGACGCGGCATATGTATGTTTATTTTACTATTTGCCGTATCACTAGGAATTATTTACTATACCATTGACCTAGAAGCTTTAAAAACAATTTCTACCTTTAATGGAGAATCTATATTACTAGCATTACTTGCTCTTGGATTAGGCATGTATTTTGATGGATTGCGACTACAACGACTCGTTAAAATAGGTGGTTATAAACTTTCAATAAAAGCCGTACTACGTGTTATTTTTAGTAATTATTTCATGGCTATGCTTACACCAGGAGCTAGTGGTGGTGCTGTAGCACAAGTATTAGTATTGAAAAGCTATAATGTTCCTATCAGTAGGGGTACTCCCATTGTATTAATACGAACTGTATTCTCAATAATGTTTTTGGTCCTTATGTTACCGATAGTATTTTTATATGATGCTATAGAAATACCGTACATCACAAGAGATATGCTACTACTATTTTCTTTTTTAGCGGTATTGGCTACTTTGCTAGGTACATATATTCTTCAAACAGTTTATATGAGAAAATTCGTTTTTAATTTAGCACAGCGTTTTAAGGCTCATAAAACAAAGGATTGGTTGGCAAAACTAGAGACCTTAAATCAAGGTCTTGGTCTTTTGTACAAAAAGCCCACACAATCGTTTATTGTGTTTGTTGAATCGGGCTTGAGTCTATTGTGTTTATATTGTATAGCACCAGCATTGATGTTTGCATTTACCACTGATGTACCAGTCGTTACTATATTAGATCGCATGATACTGTTAAATTTGATACTCTATTTTGCACCTACACCAGGGGGAACAGGTATAGCGGAAGGATTATTTATTATACTTTTTGCACCATTTGTACCAAGTGGTACTGTTGGTATTATAGCTGTTGCGTGGCGTGTAATGGCAGAGTATCTTCCATTTTTTATTGGTATGTACGCGGTATTAACATTATATGGACGTCAATTTGTTGCTCAAGAAACATCGAATTAGTGTAAGGAGAATTAGTATGTCAAAACCAAAAAAAGATAAATTTTATTTAGTTCAAGAAGATATTCTACCAGAAGCAATCAAGAAAACGATCAAGGTAAAGGAAATTCTTAAACTAGGTGAAGTAAAAACAATAAATGAAGCTGTTGAAAAAATGGATTTAAGTCGTTCTGCATATTATAAATATAAAGATTATGTATTTCCATTTTTTGAAATTGCACAAGGAAAAATTGTTAGCATTACCGTATCTATGTCAAATGAATCTGGCATGTTATCAAGTGTATTAAAAGCTATTGCCGATAAAAATGGCAGTATTTTGACTATCAATCAAGATATCCCATTACAAGGCATTGCGAATAGTAGTATTTCCTTTGAAACTAAAAATTTACAAGGCTCTTTAGAGGAATTATTACATGATATTCGAAATATGAAAGGTATTATAAAAGTAGAAATTTTAGGTCAAGCTTAATTATTTTGATGCATAGACCAATCTAGAAGAGAGTAGGACCATTATGAAGACCATAAAAATAGCCTTATTAGGATTTGGTACTGTTTCGCAAGGAACATTTAATTTATTACAAGACAATGTGGAATTAATAAAAAATCGAAGTGGTGTTAACATCGAGATTGCCAAGATTTTCGTTCGTAACCCAGATAAATATAGCAATATTACATTGCCTAGTACAGCGCAGTATGTAACAAATATAGTTGATGTAATGAATGACGAATCAATTGATATCGTCGTAGAATTAATGGGTGGCACCACCTTTGCAAAGGAATGCGTAGAAGCAGCATTAAAGCATGGCAAAAGCGTTGTTACAGCCAACAAGGATTTGTTAGCTGAAGCTGGACCATATTTATTTGATTTAGCCTATAAAAATAATGTAGATTTACGTTTTGAAGCGTCTGTTCTTGGTGGTATTCCAATCATCAGAACATTATATGAATCTCTAGGTGGTAACCGAATTACCGAACTAGTTGGTATTATGAATGGTACAACAAACTTTATCCTATCCAAGATGACTGATGAAGGTTTGAGCTACAGCGATGTATTAAAAGAAGCACAAGATTTAGGGTATGCGGAAGCGGATCCAACTGCCGATGTAGAAGGGTTAGACGCGGCTCGAAAGCTTGCTATTTTAGCTTCTATTAGTTTTAATCGTCGCATATTCTTCGAAGATGTAACCGTAGAAGGTATTACGAAAATAGATACAGAGGATATTTCCTTTGGTAAAGAGTTTGGTTATAATATTAAACTTATTGGTATTGCTAAAGAATCTTCAAAGGGCCTATCCCTTAATGTATATCCAGCTTTTGTACCATTAACACATCCATTAGCATCTGTACGCGGTTCGTATAATGCTATTTATATTAAAGGCAATGGCATTGATGATGCTATGTTCTATGGTCGTGGTGCAGGAAGTCTACCTACAGGTAGTTCCGTTGTGAGCGATATTATGGAAGTAGCAAAGAATGTTGCCTTTGAATCTACAGGACGCTTGAAACCATTTTATTTTGATCAAAAAAATATATACTCCCCAGGGAAAATCCAATCTAGCTACTATATGCGCTTATCAGTTGATAATAAAACAGGTGTTCTTGCTAAAATTGCTACAAAATTGGCAGAGCAAAAAATCTCGGTTCTCTCTATTGTTCAACGCAATAAAGACCCTGAAACTGCAGTACTAGCCATCGTGACATCTAAATGTCCACACTCGTATATTTTGAACTTAATCGATTCCTTTAATAGCTTACGTTCTGTGAAAGAAGTAAGCAGTGTTATCAGAATTATGGAAGCCTAACATTATGACTACTATTCGTGTACAAGTGCCCGCTACAAGTGCTAATTGCGGGCCTGGTTTTGATTGCCTTGGACTAGCTTTAAATTTATATAATATTTTTGAATTTACACCTAATGAAAGTGCTACATCATTTAGTTATACATTTCATGGTTATGGGGCAGATATCTTAGAAAAAGAAGATCCTAAAAAAAATCTTATTGGCATTGCTATAGAGCAAGTGTTTGCTAAGGCACAAGAGCCAATTCAATACGGACATATAACATCGGAAACATTGATTCCACCATCTCGTGGCCTCGGCAGTAGTAGCACTGCCATTGTAGGTGGTTTATTACTAGCCAATAATCTTGTAAAAAATCCACTTTCAAAAGAAGATTTATTAATTATTGCAAATCGCATGGAAGGCCATCCTGATAATGTAGCACCCGCCATCTATGGTAATCTATGCTGCGCTACAGGTTTGAAAGATAAGGTATTGAATACAGTAATTCCTGTACCGGAATCATTACATTTCGCCGTAGTGGTGCCAGAGGTATTAGTCTCTACAGAATATGCTCGTTCTGTATTACCAAATCATGTGCCTTTCAAAGAAGCCGTTCAAAATGTGAGCCATGCATCACTATTTGTAACAAGTTTGATCACAAATCAACTATCTAATTTAGAAGTAGCCTTAGAAGATAATTTACATGTTCCTTATAGAAAAACATTGATTCCACATTGTGATAAGGTATTTGCTGCTGCAAAAGCGGCAGGTGCTTATGGTGCAACGATTAGTGGGTCAGGGTCTACACTGATTGCATATACGGATAAAGCTCATGTACAAACAGTAGCTAATGCTATGGGACAAATCTTTGATTTTCATGGTATTGCGAACAAGGTATATGTATTAGAGGCCGACACTGTGGGAGCCACAACTATTCAAAATATGGTATAATATATCTTAGTTAAGGCATAGTCCAAAAACTTATGTTGGAGGATTCTATGAATAATTTTAAAACAACAATGTTACTAGCTACTTTAATAGTGATACTAGTATTATTAGGTGATGCTTTTGGCGGTGCACGGGGCATGATGTTAATGTTCATCATATCTGCAGGCATGTCGATTGCATCATATTGGTATAGTGATAAAATCGTACTAGCGCAATATAATGCACAACAGGTCACAGCTCAATCAGATCCTAAACTTTATGGTATGGTTGAACAATTGGCGAAAAATGGCAATTTACCAATGCCAAGGGTATATATCATTCCTACGGATGTACCAAATGCTTTTGCTACTGGTCGAAATCCAGAACATGCTGCTGTAGCAGTAACTGCTGGTATTCAACGTCTATTAACTGATGATGAATTAGCAGGTGTGTTAGGACATGAGTTAACACATGTTAAAAATCGTGATACCTTAATTAGTACCATTGCTGCTATTATTGCTGGTGCCATATCTACAATCGCTCATTTTGGTATGTTTTTTGGTGGCCGTTCAGATGATAGAGAGGATAGTGTCAATCCACTTGCCTTATTAGGGATGGTTATTTTAGCTCCTTTAGCAGCTGCTTTGATTCAAATGAGTATTTCTCGTACGCGTGAATACTTAGCTGATGAAGGTGGCGCAATGTTGAGTAAAAATCCGATGGGACTTGCTTCAGCATTGGCTAAAATAGAAGAATATTCCAAGTATGGCACTTTGCCTAATGCAAGTAATGCAACAGCTCACATGTTTATCATTAATCCTATGATGGGTATTGGTGCTAGTTTATCCAATTTGTTTAGCACTCATCCAAGTACACAAGATCGAATTGCTAAGCTCAAAAAACTATCTTTAAATCCACATTATAGATTCTAATATAGAGGAGGTTTAACTATGGAAGAAACTTTAGTTCTCATTAAACCAGATGGTGTAAAACGTCATATATGTGGTGAAATTCTTACACGCTATGAAAGAAAAGGTCTACAAATTAAAGCTATGAAATTACTTCAAGCTCCCAACGAATTAGCAGAAGAGCATTATGCTGAACATAAAGATAAACCATTCTTTGGGGAACTTGTTGATTTCATTACATCTGGGCCTGTATTGGCTTTTGTACTAGCAGGTAAGAATGCTGTTACTTCAGTACGTAACATTAACGGAGCAACTAATCCTATAGATGCCACCCCAGGTAGTATTCGTGGTGACTATGCCTTAACTATGGATTCTAATGTTGTACATGCATCTGATTCAGTAGAATCAGCAGCACGTGAAATTCAATTATGGTTTCCAGAATATAAATAACATATAATAGGAGGTACAACCATGAGTAGTAGCGTTTATACAAAAACAGGCGACCAAGGTACAACTGGACTTTATACGGGAGAACGGGTTAAGAAATCGTCTCTTCGTGTCGAAGCATATGGTACGATTGATGAGCTTCAAGCATTCTTAGGCTTAGCTCGTGCATATGCCAAAAATGTTAGGGTCCAAGCTGAATTGCTTGATATAGAACGTTCTTTATGGACTTTGATGGCAGATATTGCAAGTTTAAATCAAGCGCCTCAAATTACAGATCAACAAGTAAAACATTTGGAAAAGGTAATCGATCGTTTTGATGCTAAATTAGAACCTTTGGCAGAATTTATTTTACCTGGTGAAAATAAATCTTCTGCATATCTACATGTATCTAGAACTGTTGCTCGTCGTGCTGAACGTGATTTATGGCGCGTATTAGATGAAGGTGAAAGCGTACATGAGTCTAATTTACGCTATTTAAATCGACTTTCTGATTTATGCTTTATCTTGAGTCGTGTAGAAGAAGAAATCGGAGAAGAATAAATAAAAAAAGCTATGTTTTCATTACATAGCTTTTTTCTTTATTAAGATTGTGTAATTTCTTGATTTAATACATCATGTGGACTTGGATAGAAAAAGAAGATATGGGGAATTTGATATCTAAATTTCTCACGCAATAAATCTGCCAATGTAGTCTCAAAATTTATAATCTTAGATGCATCAAACGAAAAATCTTCAACTAATACGAACATCTGAGGCTCTACAGATGGTGCATTAGGAGGTAGTTCTGATGGATCGATTGGTACATTGACTACTACACGACAGGTAGCGATATATCCGCCTTGACCGTCTTCGATGGCTACCCGGTATGTATTTTCCCATAAGGTAGACATTATTTTTAATTTCATATTCATAATTTCCATAGTGTATCTCCTTTTGTTATACTAATAATGATACAGAAATTATATATACTTGTATAGGTGATTTATGAAATCTACAATTATTCTATGCTCCGGCGGGGCTCGTAGCGGAAAAAGTGAATTTGCAGAACAACTAGCTTTGTCAAAACAAGGTCGTAAGGCATATATAGCTACGGGGCAGGCATTTGATGAGGAAATGAAAGACCGCATCAAAAAACATCAATTACGTCGTGGATCAGAGTGGATTAATTTTGAAATTCCACGTGACTTACATGATAATTGGAAACAAATCAACAAGGTAAGCGACATCGTACTAATTGACTGTCTCACCATGTTTACATCTAATCATTTTTTTTCGTGTGGTGAAATAGATAGCCAAGAAGATGCGAACCATGCGGAATCAGTCATATTAACAGAACTGCGTTTATTATTACAAGATATAAAGAATAGTGATAATAAAACAGTCATTTTTGTAACTAATGAAATCGGATTAGGTATTGTACCAGAAAATAAATTAACAAGATTTTTCCGTGATATTATGGGGCGTGTAAATCGTGAAGTAGCTATCGCTGCTGATAAAATGTACTTTACAGTCAGTGGTATAACTATAGAATTAAAATCTCAGGAGGTTCATATAAATGGCTAAGAAAATTATGTTCCAAGGAACTAGTTCAAATGTAGGAAAAAGTATTCTTTGTACTGCATTATGCCGTATCCTTTATCGTATGGGTTATAAAACGGTACCATTTAAGGCACAAAATATGGCTTTAAACTCCTATGTCACAAAATGGGGCGATGAAATCGGCCGCGCTCAAGTCGCACAAGCTGAAGCTGCAGGAATTGATCCTATCGTACAAATGAACCCTGTATTATTAAAACCAACAGGTAATCAGTCATCTCAAGTCGTATTGATGGGAAAACCTGTTGGTATTTATAGCGCAAAAGAGTATCATACACATTACTCCTTAACAGCTCTTGATAAAGTTAAGGAATCACTGGTTTTTTTAGATAAAAATTTTGAAATGATCGTTATCGAAGGTGCTGGTAGCCCTGCTGAGATTAACTTAAAAGCAAATGATATCGTCAATATGCGCATTGCAAAAATGACACAAGCACCAGTATTCTTAATTGCTGATATAGACCGTGGCGGAGCTATCGCTTCTATTGTAGGTACATTAGAATTATTAGAACCTGAAGAACGCGATTTAATAAAAGGTATTGTGATTAATAAATTCCGTGGAGATATCAATTTATTAGAACCAGCATTGACTTTCATCGAAGAGAAAACAGGTAAAAAAGTGGTTGGTGTTATCCCTGCCATCGATAATCTTGATATTGATGAAGAAGATTCTGTGGCATTAGAAAACAAACGTAATAGTGTTTCCAAAGATATTCAAATTGCGGTCATTCAAACGCCTAAAATCTCAAATTTTACAGATTTTGATGCATTGAACTATGAACCGGATGTATCCGTTCGTTTTGTAGGCCCTGGAGATGTAATTGGCTCTCCTGACTTGATTATTTTACCTGGTTCTAAAAATACCTTAGCAGACCTAAACTATTTAAAAGAATCAGGTCTAGCTGATGAGATTAAGGCCCTCGCTGCAACAGGCACGCCTGTAATTGGCGTATGTGGTGGCAATCAAATGCTTGGGACTGCTATCTATGATCCACATCATATGGAAGGAGATATCGAAGAAAGTGAAGGTCTAGGATTGGTAAATTCAACGACAACCATGAAAGATCAAAAAACTACGCATCAAGTCACATTTGATGTGGAAAATCTACATTTCTTAAATGGCACATTCTCTGGTACTGAACTTGTGGGCTATGAAATTCATATGGGTGATACAACCCCAAATGATGACTCAGTTAAACGTTGTTTTACTATTACTAAACGTAGTGAAACTCCTATAACGGTCGTAGATGGGTTTATTGATGGTCATCATCAAGTTATGGGGACCTACATTCATGGTGTCTTTGATAACGATGAATTCCGTCGCTTTATTATAAATCAATTGCGTTTACGCAAAGGATTAGAGGAAACACCTGTAGTATTCCATTACTTTGAACATAAAAACAATGCCTATAATCGTTTAGCAGACATTGTAGAAGAACATCTTGATATGGATTATATTATGACTCTATTAAAGGATAATGGGTGATAGTAATGGATTTAAGTATTCTATTAGATTGGTTTAAGCACTACAACTATGTGTGTATTCCAATTTTTGCGTTTATAATTGATACAATTATTGGAGATCCGAATAGTAAGTTTCATCCAGTAGCCTTGATTGGGCGCATCATATCTTTTTATGAAGCTGTTTTTTACAAAGAAACAGATAATGATACCAAAAAACTTTGGTATGGTGGTATTACGGTAGGCTTTATCTTATTAACAGTGTATATCATCGCTTCCTTACTACTTTGGATTGGTGGCCTAATCAATGAATGGGTTGAATATGTAGTTCAGGTTTTAATTGTTTATATTACCATATCTCCACGCTCATTAGGGGCAGCTGGTTTTGAAATCAATAAATTATTAAAACAAGGTCAAATTGATGATGCTAGGCATCGTGTTTCCTGGATTGTTGGCCGTGATACAGAGGAGCTTGATGAAAGTGAAATAACGCGTGCTACTGTAGAAACAATTGCTGAAAACACCATTGATGGAATTATTTCACCGCTATTTTTCTTTATATTAGGTGGCCCTATAGGTGCCATTTTATATCGCACGGCCAATACTATGGATTCTATGTTGGGATATAAGAATCAAAAATATATGTTCTTTGGCCGTGTGGCAGCGCGATTTGATGATATATTAAATTGGATTCCTGCACGCATTACATTTCTTTTATTAGTTCTTTCTGCGTTTATATTACGTTTCGATGGTAAAGCTGCATTTCGCCTTGGCCTTAGAGATGCCCATAAACATCCTAGTCCTAATGGTGGCTATGCAGAAGCGCCTGTAGCAGGTGCTTTACACATTAGACTCGGTGGGTACAATCAATATTTTAAAAAGATGACTTTCCGCGAATATATGGGGGATGCATTAGAAACGTTAAATCGACTACACATTACACGATGTATATATATGATGTATCTTTCAACAGTACTCATGATTATAATTACAACTTTTGTAACCTATCTATGTATGGAGTAGTAAATAGATGACACCTTTCTTTATTGCCTTGCAATTTCTAACTAGATTAAAAATCGTTAATCAAACCGAATGGTCCATGGAAAATTTTGGCAAATCCGTTGCCACATTTCCTTATGTAGGACTTATTATAGGTATCTTTTTAACGATAATCTACTTTATATTCTCACAATTTTTAGCCCCTATGCCATTGATGCTTATTATTGTTATAAGCGAATTCCTTTTTACTGGGGGACTCCATGCCGATGGGTTAATGGACACAAGTGATGGTCTCTTTTCTGGACGTGAGAGGGAGAAAAAACTGGAAATAATGAAGGATAGCCGCGTTGGGTCCTTTGGCGTTGTAGCTTTTATTTTTGTAACGCTTTTAAAATGGCAACTATTAACTGCCATTCCGGTGCCCGAATTTATTCCTATTATTCTTTTGATGATGCCACTTATGAGTAGATATACATTAATTCTAAGCATTCGATCCTATCCATACGCGCGCAAATCAGGCATGGGACAGGCCTTTGCTTTATATGCGCCAAAACATGTTATTACTTGGAGTACAATTTCCACATTCTGTATGCCAATTTTTATATGCTTAGTATTATCACTACTTTATGCAGTAATATGGGGCATAACTAGTTTACTTTCTATTCCGTTTATACCATTCACTATTGCTATCTATGGTTTAGCCTACGCATTAGTGGGATTAATGGAAATCAATATTTTTTCCATGATTATGAGCTATATTATTAACCGTATTCTTAATCACTATATTGTTAAGCAACTTGGTGGTACTACTGGTGATACATATGGTTTTGTGGTAGAACTTACAGAAATTCTTTTATTATTAATTTATATAATTACGTTAACATTCTTATCTTCTGTTGTAAAAGCTCCTATTTTATAACATTTGTTGATTATACGTAGATAGTTTTATTGTATAAGGAGGATATAGTGACTTATTATGTTAGGGCTCCCGGTACATGTGGGGAATTTATTCAAGGGGCCATTGATGGACAGTCATTTCTTGTAACTTGTCCAATTAATCGCTATTCCTATGCATTGAGCCAAGTAACGCATCCTCTGCCATACTATTATTGCTCACTTCAGCCTAAGGCTAATTTAGCTTGTCATTTAGTGAAAGATACATTAAAACTATCTAATCACCATAATACAGCCATCTATATTAGATCCGACATTATCCAAGGAAAGGGTATGGCATCTAGCTCTGCTGATATTGCGGTTGCTGCAATGGCAACCGCATTATCCTTAAATAAAACATTAACTCCAAAAGAATTAGAGCGTATATGTTTGGCCGTAGAGCCAACGGATGCAGCATTTTATCCGGGTATTACACAATTTGATTATATTAATGGATCTATTTGTAATTTTCTAGGAATCTGTCCACCTTTAAAGATTCTTATTTTTGATGAAGGTGGTACTGTTGATACAATTTCCTTTAATAAACAAAAAGATTTATCTTATAAAATACAGGAGAAAGAACCCATTATTAAAGAGGCTCTAGATCTTTTTAAGAGAGGGCTAAAAACTCATGATATTACACTGATAGGTCAAGCAGCTACATTAAGCGCCTTTGCCAATCAACGTATTTTATATAAACAAAATCTTTATGAGTTTCACGATATTGGAAATATGTTTCATAGTGTAGGGACTATTATTGCTCATAGCGGTACAATCATGGGGCTTTTATTTCCCAGTGATTATACGGCTATCGATGAATGTAGAGCGTATATAGAGAAAAAAATACCTACACTACGATATATCGATATCGTAGAAACAACAAATGAAGGATTAACATATATCAAACGATAAAGGAGGATATCATATGCACGATACCCATGGTGGCAACATTTTTAAATTTGCCAATGATCACCATATACATATTTCTGAAATATCTGATTTTAGTGCCAATATTAATCCCCTTGGACCTAGTAAAAAAGGATTAGATGCACTTAATGAACGATTAAACTATATATCACATTATCCAGAGGTTACCAATGATGCTGTTCTTAATACAATTGCAGACGTGTATGGTGTAGATAAAGAATCCATACTTATCGGAAATGGAGCAGCTGAACTACTTTATGTAATTGGTCGCTTACCTGGATATACGGGCGCATTTGTTCCAGCACCAGGGTTTTCAGAATATCGCGCGTCTATGAATGCTGCTAATATACCTGTACGAGATATTTTCTATCGTCAGCGTCAATATGACAATGACATACCATATTTTGAGGTCCCTTATTTAGCCTTGCAAACCTTTGCTGCAGAATTAAAAGGCCAAGATGGACGCATTATTGTGTTTTTAGGAAATCCTAACAATCCAGATGGCACATTGTTAGACAAAATCCAGATTAAAATATTGGCTAACATGTTAAGAGATGCGAACAGTTTACTTGTTATCGATGAATCGTTTATCGACTTTATAGGTAATGAATCGTTGCGTGATAATAGCAATTCCCTACGGGATCTCATCAATGATTATGATAATGTAATTATCGTACAATCTTTAACGAAGTTTTATGCTGTACCTGGGCTTCGTATTGGTGCAGCCTTTGCAAACCCAACATTGATTCAATCATTACATCAATTTATACCCGCTTGGTCAGTTAATACATTGGCACAAGCTTATATTGTTGCTGCACTAAATGATTCTAACTATATTAAGGATACTAAGAACTTACTTTCAAATGAATCAAAATATATGTACAATTCATTATCTAATTTTAAAAATCTAATCGTCTATAAACCATCTGCTAATTATATCTTAGCCAACATCGATGATTCTCAAATAACAGTCAATGATATACAAGCAGAACTAGAACATCATAATACATTAATTCGTAGTTGTACCAATTATAAGGGCCTAGGCCCTCAGTGGATGCGAATTGCTATTAAGGATCATGACCATAACGTATCACTCATTAGTTTGCTAGGTGACATATTAACAAAATAGGAATTTAACATGAAGACATTATATATTATTAGACACGGTGAAACAGAATGGAATAAAATCGGTCGCTATCAAGGTATTACCGATGTTCCTCTAAATGATAATGGAATAGCACAGGCAAAAGCTTGCGCTAATGCATTGAAGGATGTACATTTTGATCGTATTTTATCAAGTGACCTATCTAGAGCACTTGTAACAGCAGAAACGATTCGTGGTAATCGAAATATCGATATTACAACAGATTCTCGGTTGCGAGAAATTGATTTTGGTGACTGGGAAAAATTATTGTTCTCAGAAATCGAAGAACGATGGCCAGGCCTTATTGATCAAATGTATCGCCAACCTGACATTGTAAAGCTACCAAATGGAGAAAGCTTTCAAGAGGTACAAAATCGTGCATGGGATGGTCTTTCAGAATTTTTAAGTCAAAATGATGATGACGAAACAATTTTAATAACCTGTCATGGTGGGACGATTCGTACACTTTTATGTAAAATGCTTGATATTCCCATTAGTCACTGTTGGAATTTCAGTCAAGGTAATACGGCGATTAATCGCGTGTTTTACAATGGTATGGAACCATCGGACCATAATATTTTAAACTTATTAAATGATACTGCTCACGTAGATAACTTAAGAGGGCATGTATAATTGATTCTTTCAAACACTATGAAAGAGGAATTAAGATGCGATTAGATAAACTATTAGCCAATAAAGCCTTTGGTAGTCGCAAAGAAGTTCACCAACTTATAAAGGATGGACGTGTTACTGTAAATGGCACTGTTATCCTAAAAAAAGACCAATCCATACATATAGATGATGATATCATTGCAGTTGATGGCGTACAAATATCAACAAAACAACAGTACTATATTAAATTTCATAAACCTGCTGGATATATTACGGCTGTAGAAGATCCTACGCATCCTGTAGTGATGGATTTATTACCACCTGAGTTTAAGAAAATGGGTGTATTTCCTGTGGGACGCCTAGATAAAGATACAGAAGGTCTATTATTACTCACAAACGATGGTATTTGGGCGCATTCTATCATTAATGGTCACAAACATATACCGAAGGTATACTATGTGGAATTTAATGGTAAACTCACTAAAGAGGGCCTTGAACGTATAGAAAAAGGGCTAGTATTAGGGGACGGAACCCAATGTAAACCGGCAAAAATAGACGTTCTTTCTGAACAGTCTCTACATATCACCATTGAAGAAGGCAAGTACCATCAAGTTAAACGTATGATTGGGGCCGCTGGAGGCGAAGTTACCTATTTAAAGAGATTATCCATAGGTCATATTACATTAAATGGCATTGAGGCTATTAATACATATTCAGAAATAGACGACCAAGATGTAGTAGACTTTAAAAAATAGCATGAAAATCTAGTCAATATAGGCATTTTATGGTATTATAAGATGTACTTTATAGACTAGGAGCATGATTATGAACGGACTAAATCAGCTACAAAAGTATATTAAAGAACAAGAATTAACTGGTGTCGTTTTAATTGACCCTATAAATTTACATTATTTTGCTGGTTTTACAGGTACCACAGGATTTGCTATTGTCACACAAGATAAAGCATTCATGATTACCGATTTTAGATATACAGAGCAAGCCACAAAACAATGTGAAGGCTATCAGGTTATTCAATATGAAACATCAGTTATGGATACTCTTGTAGATATTTTTAATGACAATCACATCCACGAAGGTCTCTTTGGTATTGAAGGAAAATATATGCCTGTTGATACATATGAAACCCTATGTGATACATTAGATGAACGCTTTAATTTTACATCCATACATTTTGCAAAATTACGTGCCGTAAAACGTGAAGATGAATTAGAATTAATGCGAAAAGCTGCTAAAATTGGAGACGATGCATTTGCAGCATTATTACCACAATTAAAGGTGGGTATGACGGAGAATGATGCGCGTATCATACTCGAAGCAGAAATGTTAAAACGAGGTTCCGAGGAACCTTCTTTTGCAACAATTGTAGCCTCAGGCAATCGATCTAGTATGCCTCATGGTGTGGCTAGTGATAAGATTATAGAGGCCGGTGATTTTATCACCTTTGATTTTGGCGCCGTGTATAAAGGGTTTCATTCAGATATGACTCGAACAGTCGTTATGGGCCCTGCATCAGAGCAACAAAAGAAATTGTATAGTATAGTTTTAGAAGCTCAAAAACGAGGTGTTGCAGCAGTTCGTGCAGGAATTACAGGCAAAGAACTTGACGCAGTATGTCGTGACTATATACGAGAACAAGGATATACCAAGGAGTTTAATCATGGTACGGGACATGGTGTAGGACTAGAAATCCACGAAGAACCAGTGGCCAATCCAAAATCCGATACGGTATTTTCCGAAAATATGATCATTACGGTAGAACCAGGTATTTATCTTTCTGGTGAAATCGGATTGAGAATAGAGGATAGTGTTATTGTTAAAGCTGATGGCTGTGAATTATTAACACATAGTCCAAAAGAGTTAATTGAAATAGGTATTTAGAAGGAGAAGAGTTAGATGATTTCCAGTAATGATTTCCGCCCAGGTGTAACCGTTGAAATCGACGGTAATGTATGGCAAGTAGTTGATTTCCAACACGTTAAACCAGGTAAAGG
>CAKPXN010000023.1 GCA_934202095.1 uncultured Veillonella sp. | reverse complement strand
ACATTGGCTGTAGGTACTACAGTTATCATGCGACTTGGCCGCAAACGTTATGCATGGGTAACAGGTATTCCTTGTATTCTTATGGCTATCGTTGCTATCGCTGCGGACTTTGAAAACGTATTTAACAGCTACATTCCTGCTGGTAAATGGATCCTAGTAGCATTCAGTGCGGCTATGTTCCTCATGATCCTTATCGTATTGGTAGAAGCTGTACGTAGTTGGATTCGCTTGTCTAGCATGCCTCAAGACTACCGTACACAAGCTGAAATCGAAGCTGAAAGCCTTGTAAAATACGGTAAAGAAGTAAAAGCATAATTCTGATTTGCTATACTACACGAAAGCGCACTCACCGTGGTGGGTGCGTTTTCTATTTACTTGCATATAAATTTAATCACATCTATCATTTTATATATTCTATAGAATTTATTGACATATGTGGAGATATGCTATAGGATGTTAGTAGAGATACACCTCAATAATAAAATAGTTAGGTAACGGCGCCTAGTTTTCAGAATATTCTGAGACTAGGCGCTTTTTATATGAAAGGAGTCTATTATGATAGGTATCGACACAGGTAATACGGCATGGATACTCATAGCGGCTGCTATGGTGTTTTTTATGACACCAGGGCTTGCCTTATTTTATGGAGGTATGGCACGGAGTAAAAACGTACTTAGCACTATCATGCAGAGCTTCTTTCTGATAGGTGTGATTTCTGTAGAATTTATGCTCATAGGCTACACATTGATCTTTGGTGACGATGTACATGGTATTATTGGTAGCCTCAATAAAATTGGTCTTATGGACACAGAGAATAGCATCATGGAAGGTGTGAATATTCCAGAAATGGCATTTATTGCATTTCAATGCATGTTTGCTATTATCACACCAGCCATCATGAGCGGTTCTATTACGGGACGTATGCGTTTTGCACCCTTTGTAGTATTCGCTGTGATTTGGTCCGTACTCATTTATAATCCTATGGCCCATTGGGTATGGGGCGGTGGATTCCTCGCCAATCTAGGAGCACTCGACTTTGCAGGTGGTCTTGTTATCCATGTATTGTCTGGGGTATCAGGTCTCGTACTTTGTTTGCTCTTAGGTCGTCGCCGCGGTTATGGGCGCATGCCAATGTTACCGCATCACTTGCCAATGACCGTCCTCGGCGGTGCCATGTTATGGTTCGGCTGGTTCGGCTTTAATGCCGGTTCTGCTCTAGGGGCTGGTCCATTGGCAGCAAATGCAGTGTTGACGACGCAAATGTCTGCTGCTATCGGCATCGTTGGTTGGGTATTGGTAGAACGATATCATCGTGGTAAACCAACCGTGTTAGGTGCCGTATCTGGCGGCGTATCGGGCCTTGTTGCGATTACGCCAGCAGCTGGTTTTGTAACACCTGTAGCGGCGATTCCAATTGGCTTTATCGGCGCCATCTGTTGCTATGTGGCGGTCGCAATTTTAAAGAGCAAGTTTGGCTATGATGATTCTCTTGATGCCTTTGGTATTCACGGTGTAGGTGGCATGTGGGGCGCAATTGCTACAGGACTATTTGCTACGGTTACAGTAAATCCTGATGGCGCAGATGGATTGTTCTATGGTGGTAACTTGCTCATTCCTCAATTGATTTCTCTCGTTGTAGCCATTGCTCTTGCTATCATCGGTACAATTATTATCTTCAAGGTCGTTAGTCTATTTATGGATATGCGCGTTAGCATTAGTGCCGAATCTTTGGGCATCGACATTAGTGAACATGGTGAAGGTGCGTATAATCAATCTGAATTTAAGAGCAGTGGACGTTTTATTACCTCTGACCAACATTCCTTGATATAAATTGTTTTTGGTGAAAGCTAGCTTTCACAGATGGTACAATAGATGTAATGAAAACGCAGATGAGGTGATATTATGAAACGGATGAAGAAAGTGGATATCATTGCTCGGGCAGAGCAATTAGAAGATTTAAAAGAGGCCTTAAACCGCATTGGTATTCAAGGGATGACGGTGTCTCAAGTATTTGGATGTGGATTGCAAAAAGGGCATACCGAAGTCTATCGGGGACAAGAGTACTCGGTCAATCTCGTACCGATGGTGAAGGTTGAAACCGTTGTATGTGACGTGCCTGTTGATTTGGTGATGGATACGGCGCGCGATACTTTGCAAACTGGCGAAGTAGGGGACGGCAAGATCTTCGTGTACGATGTAGAAGATTCTATGCGAATCAGAACCGGTACACGCGGTACGAAGGCTGTTACTGACGATGAGGCTTAAATTTCGCTCGTACTGGAGCAAATATATACAACTATATAAGCGAGGTATACTAGGCGTCATTGCATTTATTGGGATTACGGTAGTCATTATCTCTATCTTAGCTACTATTGCGAGTCGAGGCATGGGTGTCATTTTTAATGAGGTCATAGCGCGTCAGACCATGATGCGAGGGACTGTTACCGTTGCTAGCCTGAGTGCCACTCCATGGGGGACTATATCCTTTGAGAATTTGCAATGGACTGATGACGATGGGCAGCAGTTGATGACCGTACCTTCTGGCAAGATACGCGTTAATATGTGGGATGTGATTACCCGTAATTTCAAGGCATCTGCCATCCGAGGCATAGAATTAAATGATGCGGTTATCGTTGTTGATTTAGATGACGATAATCGAGTCGATTTTGTACCTGCTTCTCCTGATATTAATAAACCCTTATCTGAAGTAGAACAGCGACCTAAAGCACCGAAAAAACGACACTAGAACGGCAAGAAGAACTGGGGAAAAAGGTGCGTAACTTTAACTGGAATGGACAACATATCGATGCGATTGTGAAGCTTTCAGACTGCCAATTGGAAATATTCCAAAAGAATCGACATTATGTGATGAAGAATGTGAATGCTCGATTTGATATCGATACGAATCGCGCCATTCGCATGAATCTGACAACTGGTAAATTTGGTGGTACCGCCATTGGGGATGGCCTTACATTAGATGGTCGCATCGATCTAAAGGATGTGCTTAAGCATCGTATGCCTATACTCGATATGAAGTTAAATATTTATGGCGTAGATCCGGCATCTTTGGGATTTGGTGATAGTATTCATGATAAGATGACCTTGCTCACAACGGTGACAGGGGATATTAATCGGCCCTTTGCATCGGGACGTGTTACCATGCCAATCCTTAGAATCCCTGCACTAACCTTTGAAAATGTGGTGGGCGATGTGACCTATCAAGATGGCATACTGGATTTTAAAGAGGTATATGCCAATGTATTTGGCGGTAAGTTAAAGGCTAAAGGTGTATATGATTTAGATACGCGGGCCTATGAATTAACGGGTGTTGCTACGGACCTAGATAGTAGCATGGCCTTAAAAACGCCAGATTTTTCTGTTCCTGTATCGGCGAACCTTAATTTTTCAAGTAAGGGTCAGCCTAAGGATATGGTGGTGTGGGGCGATTTTACATCTGGTGCAGGTCGTTACATACTCATTCCTATACAATCGATTACGGGGCGCTTTCACAATCAAGGGCGTCATTTATCGTTCTTTGATGTGAAAGTACATACATCGGTAACAACTATCTCAACGGATGCATTGCATATCGACAATGGCGAATTGACATTGGGGCCGTTGAATATTACATCCAATGGGGGCAGTAATTTTGCAATCTATGATGAAAGTACCTTTGGCGAGCTTGGACGTACGATGGATGGTATAAAAAATGACATGGCACAGGCAAATCAAAATATGAAACGAGCTCAAGGTAATAGTCAATCGATGAAGCACGAAAGCATAAAACCACCAAGTAATGCAAAAAGCGTTTTAGATGATGCAAAAGAAGCAATCAAAGGCTTTTCAGATAGCTTGAAATCGATTAAGATTCGATGAAGTTTGAAAATTTTCATGTTCAGCTTATCTCCTAAGTATAAAATGCGAACTGTTATCAAAACATTTGATAACATAGTGGATTATATATGTGTTTTATTAGGAGGTTTCTTATGAGAAAAGCTAAAAAATTATCTATAACACTTATGGCGTCTGTTATGGCTTTAGGCATTGTAGCATTTTCAGCACAACCAGCTAACGCATCTTATGGCTATAAATATACTGATTCCATTCGTCCACCAGTTTTGACACCTACACCATCTACTGGTAGAGCACCTGTGGAACCTGTAACAACTACGGTGATACCAGCTCCTACTGCAAAAACGACAACAACTGTAGAACCTACTAAAACAGCTGGTTCTGTAACAACAGCTAACACTACAAATAATGCAGATAAAACAGTACAAGACATTCTTAGCTCTTTGCTTTCCTTGTTGCAAAACTTGTTTAACACCCTCTTTAAATAATAGGGGATAACAAAACGGCGGTCCTTGTTAGAACTGCCGTTCTTGCATATACCAAAGCCCTTCGGTATCATCCGAAGGGCTTTACTATTTGTATTATTATTTTGTGTTTTTGTCAGTTGTTTGCGTATGTTTAACCTTGATTAAAGGTTCGTCCTTTGTAGTGGATTTTGTGTTGGATTCCACTTTGGAACTAGTCTCTACCTTGGCAGACGTATTGTCTGTTGGCGGTAAGAATGTACTGATTTCATTTTTGTGAGGCCCGTTCGTATTGGTTGTGGATGCTAGCTGAGCCCGTTGTGGAGCAATGAAAATTTCGTCCTTCGTGATTTTTACGTCGTTTAATAGTAATTTGAATGCACTAGGGCTCACGAACAATTGACCATCTATCATGCGCGGTGTAGGCAGCATAGATTCGGATGTATCAAGGTTGATGATTTGCAACTTGCCTTTTCTAACGATTTGCGCTTGATCTGGTTGAATCGCTAGTGTAGCAATGCTCATATCTACCAATGCTGTTTTTGTTGGTGCATCCCACGCCACCTTATAGCCTAATGCTTCCGATACTTGGCGCAATGCTACGAGCGGTTGGCCGTCTACATAGGCTACGTTTTGATGGTCTTTTACCGGTTCTAATACCTTGCCATCCACGTTGATATGATGTTGTGTTGTTACAGATGCAGGTTTTTCTAAATTTTGAGCTGGCGCTGGTGTTTCCATGCCGATTGCTGCATGTGCTGGTTGTGCCATGCCTACTGTGAAAGCTAACGCACCTAGAGCGATGCTAGATAAAATAAGCTGTTTTAGTTTCATAAGGGACCTCCATAAGGTGTTATATCGTTCTGAATAAACTAATGTTATCAGATGTATATGAATATTTTATTATAAACTTTAATTTTATGCAATTAAAATAGAGCGTATAGTATATGATATAATTAAGTATCACATGAATTATTTCTTATATCCTATTATAGAAAGAGGTTCTTTATGGCATCTGGCAGATCTGAAAAAGAGTTACAAGGCGTAACGATGTTAGGTCACAAGACCGATTATCCTACTGATTACGCACCACAGGTGTTAGAGGCATTTGATAACAAACACCCTGATAATGATTATTTTGTTAAGTTTAACTGTCCTGAGTTTACAAGCTTGTGTCCTATGACAGGGCAACCAGACTTTGCGACCATCTACATTTCTTATGTACCAGATAAGAAAATGGTTGAGTCAAAGTCTTTAAAGTTATATCTATTTAGTTTCCGCAATCATGGGGACTTTCACGAGGATTGCATTAATATCATCATGAAAGATTTGATTAAGTTGATGGACCCTAAGTACATCGAAGTATGGGGCAAGTTTACGCCGCGCGGTGGTTTGTCTATCGATCCATATGCTAACTACGGCAAGCCTGGTACGGACTGGGAAAAGACGGCAAAAGAGCGCCTTCATTTCCATGATATGCAGCCTGAACGCGTAGCGTACCGTTAAGATGAATTACGAATTTATAGCTGTCATCTCGGCAATCATATTTTGCTTTGTATTTGGCCTATTATTGTCTTTGCATCCAGCAGCGCTCGTCATTGGTAGTCATAGTTCATTATATACATACAGCCGATGGACACGATGGAGTGCTTACGTAGCTTTGATACTGTTAGTGTTGCGTATCGACATGGCTATTACAGACTATATGGTACCGTCTAGCTTGATGTTTAGTGAATGGTTTCAGCTCGTTACCATTGTTATATTTGCTCTTGTCCTACTTCAAACCTTGGGATTCGTAGATTTTACACATGGGGAACGAAATGTACAGTTTCACTATTGGCAAATTGAGCAAGGTTATGGTTCAGAGTCGCGGATGGAACGATATATACACAAGCATCATAATCAAGTAGCAGGGGCGTTGGTAAATTATTGTTATGTTTTATGGATGACATGGCGTTCTATGTGGCCTGTCATATTGATGTTATTCTGGTATAAACTTTGGGCTGTTGAAGTGAATGGCTTGCTTTCACCAATTATATCTAGAAAAGAGCATATGCCAGATGTGGTTTCTTATTTGATAGTCGATCCACATATTTTAACGTATACCTTGGCTGGTTTCTTATGGGGCCATATAGTACTGCATGAACGAAAGAACATCATCTTATACGGAAATAGTAGGGCTTTTCAGTTTGTACTGTCTAGACTTGTAGTTATCATCGGCAGTCTTTTATGGATAGGAATCGCCGTCGCTATTATGACGGTGCCTATTACGTGGGATACGGTGATTAACACGCTAGGAAATATACGATAAACTCAGTTATTTCCTATAAACTGCGGGCTTTAAAGACCCTCAAAATTCTTGACAGATATATTCCTAGGTGTTAGAGTAGGAATATATTTATAGAGTGTACAAATGATTATACCCAGTGTATAGTTTGGTAATTGTTAAAACCGTGACTTACGCCCTTGGGAGTATCCAAGGGCGTTATATTTTTGATAGACACACTGTTCGTGTAATGAACGTAGATATGGAGTACTTATGATGCAAGGTTTGCGCGAGTTATGGGGCAAAATTCAATATAATATTAAACGCGTCATGGATTCTGACCCGGCAGCTACTAATGTGTGGATGGTTATATGGACATATCCGCATATTACGGCCTTATTCTGGCATTTCTTTGCGCATCGCCTCTATAAGGCGGGGTGGCCTACATTGGCACGCCGTATCGCACTTCATTCTCGTCATGTAACAGGCATTGAAATTCATCCGGGAGCTACCATTGGTCGAGGCTTATTTATTGACCATGGTATGGGCGTTGTTATCGGTGAAACCGCCATCGTGGGAGATAATGTGACATTGTTCCACCAAGTAACATTAGGGGGGATGTCCTCTAAGAAAACAAAACGCCATCCCACCATTGAAGATGATGTCCTCATTGGTACAGGTACAAAAATTTTAGGGGATATTACGATTGGAGCTCGTACTAAAATAGGCTGTAATCTAGTTATAAAACACGATATTCCGAAAGATATGGTTATCTTTGAAACAGATCCAGAAAATATGTATGTTCGGAAGCCTAGACGGAAGAATAAAAATGGTGCATCGAATGATAGCCCATATCCTGAAAACTACATAGAATACTATATATAATATAGACTGGCTTAGACCTCTTGCTATTAGATGTATATCTGATGGTAAGAGGCTTTTTATTTAATCAAAATTTTATCGAAAAATATCGATAAAATTATTGACAAGGATAATCATTATTGTTAAAATAATAATATAATCAATACTGATTACAAATTACAGAAATAAATAACAGATTTAGAAGCCGACTAGATTTGTCCTGTGTTAGGATGAATTGCAATTGAGAATTAAAAGAAAAAGGAGTTATTACTATGAAAAACGTACAACAAGTAAATCAATATTTAGCAGATCTTTCCGTATGGAATGTAAAATTACACAATCTTCATTTCAATGTAACTGGTCCACAATTCAAATCTATCCATGAATATTTGGAATCCATTTATGATGAAGCATTTGAATACTTTGATGCAGTAGCAGAACATGTAAAAATGCAAGGTGAATTCCCATTGGTAAACTCTGTTGAATATGCTAAATTGGCAAAAATCGGTGAATTAGGTCAAGAAGATATTCCTCAACATAAAGTGATCGAAATTTTACTTCATGACTTCAAATATATGAAAGATCAAGCGTCTGCTATCCGTGAAGCAGCTGGTGAAGAAGATAATTTCTTGCTTTCCAACATGATGGAAGACCACATTGAATATTATGTAAAACAAATTTGGTTCATTGAATCCATGTTGAAATAATTCAATTGACAACGCCTTATTGGGTATGATATGATTACCCAGTAAAGCATGGAGGATTACTCAAGAGGCTGAAGAGGACGGTTTGCTAAATCGTTAGGGCGGGTTACCGTCGCTAGGGTTCGAATCCCTAATCCTCCGCCATGCTGAGACCTCACATCGTCTGATGTGGGGTCTTTTTTATTAACCATACAATGTAAGGAATTGGGATAGAGTTGACGTATTCATATGTGATTGCTTATAATGAATTGTATAAAATTTAATTTAAGGAGACTTTTATGAATACACAATATACACGTCGTTTGTCGATGATTCGTCGCGTCCTTAGTATTGGGACTCTTTGTTTGGTGGCATCCTTCGGTGTGGCTCATGCGGAAGACTTTGCAATTCCTAGTGCCCGTCCTGTGGTAGATGGTATGAGTACTGATGATGTTAAAGTAGTATCTGCTGCACATCCTGGTAGCGCTAACCTTATTACACCAAATGATTGGACATATAAAGCGTTAAAGACGCTGGTAAAACATGGGGCCATTACGGATACACACGGATTTACATTTGATGATAGCACTAGTTATACAAAGGATGAGTTGATGCCGTTACTAGATGAAGTCGTGGAAAAACGGGAACAAATGAACGACAATGATCGTCAATTTGCGTTGCGTATCTATCAAGAAAACATGCGTGATGTAATGGATTATCGCATTGAACGTGATAAGAAAATCACCGAAGAACGCCGTCAAAAATTAGATGAAAAACGAGTTAAGAAATCTGGTAAAGATGTAAAGGTATCCGAAAAACAACAGGAATCTCTCGATGCGGCCACTGATGAAGTGGCTAAGCCAAAAGAACGGGCGTTAACAGATGAACAAATTAAGGAAAAAATGAAGAAATTCAAAATTGATGACTCTCGTGTAAAGACTAATGGTGATGTTCGTATTCGCTATACAGGTTCCAAGAATGGTAAATCTAAAGCAGATGCGCGTGTTCAAACAGAAATGACGTTCACTCTATAATCCCTATAAGGGAACAACATGATTAATTTTATAAAAAATAAGTTGTTTACCGTTCATCAGAATGGCAAACAACATGTTAGTGAAGTATTTAAGTATATCGGACCTGGTATTATTGTAACCGTCGGATTTATCGACCCCGGTAACTGGGCGGCCAACTTAGCAGCTGGTGCTAGTTATGGTTATGAATTGTTGTGGGTTGTAACATTATCCACACTTATGCTCATCTTATTGCAGCATAATGTGGCCCATCTAGGCATTGTGAGGGGACAATGTTTAGCAGAATGTGCTTATGAATTCTTACCAAAATGGTTGTCTCGCACCGTATTGAGTACCGCAGGCATTGCGGCTGTAGCCACGGCGCTGGCAGAATTTATTGGCGCTGCCATTGCATTGAAGATGCTGTTCGGCATCCCTCTTGTCATTGGTAGTGTGTTGACGGCTATCGTATGTACAATTATGCTCATTACAAATTCCTATAGCAAATTGGAACGTATTATTGCAGGATTTGTATCCCTTATCGCATTGGCCTACCTTGTGGAGGTCAATATGGTTGATGTCAATTGGGCTGCAGCGGGTATTGGCTGGGTCAATCCGAGCATACCTAACGAATCGATGCTCGTTATCTTGAGTATTTTAGGGGCCGTTGTTATGCCTCATAATTTGTTTTTGCACTCCGAGGTCATCCAAAGTCGTCAGTTTAATCGACAAGATAAGGAGATTATGCATCGCCAGTTGCGATATGAATTCGTAGATACATTATTATCTATGGGCATTGGCTGGATGATTAACTCCGCTATGATTTTACTAGCGGCGGCCGTATTTTTTAGTCATGGCATTGCTGTTACCGAATTAGAACAGGCAGAGGAATTATTGAGACCTTTAATTGGACCTGCTGCAGGTACCATCTTTGCATTAGCCTTGCTGTTTGCAGGCCTTGCATCATCGGCAACGGCTGGTATGGCTGGGGCGAGCATATTTGCGGGCATGTTTGGTGAGTCCTATGATATGAAGGACTTTCATAGTCGTTTAGGATTGGGGTTAACATATATTCCTGCGCTATTATTGATCCTGTTTATTACGGACTCCTTTCAAGCATTGCTCGTTTCGCAAATGTTTTTGAGCTTACAATTGCCGATTACCATATTCTTGCAATTATATATGACCAGTAGCCGTCGGGTTATGGGCACTTATACGAACCGCCGATTTACGGGGATTATTCTTTGGGGCATTGGTATTATCGTAACATTGATGAATATTTACTTATTAGTTATAGGCTAATATATACCGCTTGTTTTTGTGAAAGCTTTCACAGAAATAGGCGGTATTTTATTTTGTCTAGAACTAGAACCAAATAGATTTAAGAAATGTAGTTGTAATAACGTATAAGCCTGTGAAATATGGTACAATAAAGAATAGAATTTAATTTGCTAGTATGGCAGTTTATATATTTTTTGGGGAGGATTTCATGGCAACAGAAAAAGATATGAATGAATTAAATGCACCATTACAATCTGATTATAAAGAGGTCGTTCACGACATTGCAGAAGAATTATTAGCGCGCCTTAACATCGAAGAGGATGGCGCTATTATCGATATGTTCCAAACAGGATCCTTAGATCCTTGGCAATTATTTGTGTTCTTCTCCGCATTAGAACATGCACTTATGGAGTTTAGAACGGATAAACGCAAGAAAACCGTTATCGTTCATGCCCAACCAGAGGCCCTCGTTGGTATAGGCCCTGTTGTAACACCTGTATCCACTATGCTTGAGCACATTTTAATGTCTCGCGTCAATGATATGAGTGAAGGCCGTTTAGAAACTGGTTTACTTACGGTGTCTGGTGAAAGTATCGATTATGAAGGGGTTAATCTTAAGGGCCGTCATGTAGTTATCATTTGCGATATTCACGATAATGAATCTCCTTATTTGGCAGAATGCATTAAATTGTGTAAAGAAATGAAAGCTAGTCACGTTGTAGCCGTGCCACTCATGTTGTGGAACCCTGATCTTATTGATAACTTGACAGAGGAAAGTATCAAGGCGGAATTATCCCATGAAAATCGTCCTCTCTCCTAGTAAGACAAAAACAATTTCTGATGCAACAGTTGCGGCCCGTGACGGTCAATTTCAGCCTCAGATCACTCAAGAGATTGTAAAACATGTACAATCTCTCGACGTAGCAACACTTGGCAAGGCCCTAAAATTAAAGGAAGATAAGGCGCAAGCTCTCTTTGATTTTTATCAAGAGTTTGAGGCCCATCCTGTAGGTTTTGCCTGTGAAAGCTACGATGGCATTGCCTTTAAATATTTAGATTGGGCAGGACTATCTGAGGCGGCGAAGGCTTTTGGTGAAACGCATCTCGCTATTATGTCTGCACTATATGGCGTTGTAGAGCCTACGATGGGCGTTAGAGACTATCGACTTGATATGGTTGATAAGGTAGGGATTAATTTATATGAAACCTGGCGTGAAGCGGTGGATGCATACTTTCACAAAGAGGATTGGATTCTAAACTTAGCGTCTAAAGAATATGCAAAAATGGTGAATCATCCAAAGATGGTAACCGTTGAATTTTGGGAATTACGAGGCGACACATATAAACAAATGAGTACGTCCTCTAAAATGAGTCGTGGTATGATGTCGCACGCATGTTTAACGGAACAAGTAAAGCATGTGCGGGATTTACCACGCGAAATTAATGGATTTGTCTGTGTTACAGATATTGAATCTATTACGATACCAAGCGAATCGATGACGGTTCGTTATGAAAGGAAGTGATTGTTTGCAAGTGCAAGATATTCTAGCAAAAGACATCGTTGGCGATGAATGGCTAACAGAGGATGAGCTAAGATTTCTCATGTCTGTAACTGATGAAGAACAGTTGCAGTTAATATATAAAAAGGCGTACGAAGTGAAGGCAAAATATGTACAGCCTGTAGCGTATTATCGTGGCCTCATTGAGTTCTCGAACCGATGCATCAAAAACTGTAATTACTGCGGTATTCGCCGCGAAAATGACAAGACGGAACGCTTTGATATGAACCGCGAAGATATCATCAAGATGGCGCAGTGGGCGTATGACCATGAATATGGTTCTATTACGCTCCAATCTGGAGAACGTTGTGATGATGTATTCGTCGATTATGTAGTCGATCTTATTCGCGACATCAAAGCCATCGGCGATGGTTCTCTTGGTATTACGATGTGCGTAGGGGAGCAAAGTGAAGAGGCGTACCGACGCATGCGTGAAGCGGGTGCTAGCCGCTATCTATTGCGCATTGAAACGACGAATAAAGAGCTATATCACAAAATCCATCCTCGCGATGAACTACATTCCTTTGAAACGCGTGTTGAATGTTTACGCCGTTTGCGCCGTGTAGGATTCCAAGTGGGTACAGGCGTTATGATTGGTCTGCCTGGGCAAACAGAGGAAGACCTTGTGAACGATATCTTGTTCTACCGTGATATGGATATCGACATGATTGGCATGGGACCGTATGTGGTGCATCATGATACGCCATTGGGCCAAGAGGCATTAGCAATGGGCATCGATGATGAGGCTGGTAAATTGCGCCGTATTCAACTAGGACTCAAGATGATTGCCTTAACGCGTCTATTCTTGAAAGACGTAAATATTGCAGCTACTACAGCGTTACAGGCATTAGATCCATTAGGTCGTGAAAAGGGACTTGCAGCAGGGGCTAATATTTTGATGCCTATCATTACAATCCCAGAACACCGTGCCAAATATTTGCTATATGATAATAAACCATGCGTGGATGATAATGCCGATAAATGTAAGGATTGCTTAACACGTCGCGTTATGTCAATCGGTGATACTGTTGGTTGGAAGCAAAATGGGGATTCCAAGCATTACGGAAAACGGACAGGGTCGTTTTAAACATACTGACATGGATTATCGATTAAATTGTTTATAATTGTTATATTTATGTAGAAAGATAAATAAAATCCATATATAATAGGAACATAGTTTATTTTGTTTTATTATATGAGGTGATTTTATGGAAACAAAATGGTATTCTGACTTTTGGAATCTACTGACTCAACCATTCAAGGGCGGTATCGATCAAGTCGTACAATATGGTACATTGAAAAAAGGCTTCTTAGGAACGGCACTCTTATGGGCTATTCCTTACATCTTACTAGGTTTGTTTGGGGCTTTGTTGATTCCATTGCTTCCTAGAAGCGAATTTTCTGCTATGGGTATGCTCCTTGGGGCTAGCGTGGGCTTTTTCTTTATTTTGGCCTATATTGCTAGTATCATTTGGTCCTTTGTCATGGTGGCTGTCGGCTCCTATGTATTTAATTGGGTAGCTGTAAAAATGGGCGGTACAGACGATGTACAGTCTGTTATGAAAGTGCAATGGTATCTACAAGGTTATGAAGTATTATTATGTACTTGTGTATATACAATTGTTTTTATTCTCATGGCTATCTTCGGTGGTTTATTTGGCAGTTCTACATTATCCAATCTCATTTATAGCTTAGGCTCTATAGCAATTTTTGTTTTATCCATTTGGGTAAGCCTTGAATTAATGGCAAGACAAATTACGTTGACTAAGCTGCAAGTATTTATTGCCGGTATCGTAACATTTGTTATCTTCGTCATTATCTCGCTTATTTTCCTAGCTCTTTTTGGTGGCTGTGCATCCTTGGTAGGCCGATAATTTCATTATTATAAAAAATCCTCTTTTTTCGATAAATATTTTTTCGGAAAAAGAGGATTTTTATATTATTACGTCGAAATCATATATCAAGAACTCAAAGTTTCACATAAGGAGGCGATTCCGATGAAAGAATATAGTAGTGATCAGATTCGTAATGTAGCTGTGGTGTCCCATGATGGGGCAGGGAAAACTGCGTTAGTAGAATCCTTGTTATTAACCTCTGGTGCTGTTGATTTTGTTGGCCGTGGTCAAGATAACAAACATATTATGGACTTTGAGCCAGAGGAGATTAAACGGAATGTAACGATTCAATTGGGTATGGCCCCTTGTGAATGGCATGACCATAAGGTTAACTTTATTGATACACCGGGCTACAATGAATTCCATGGCGAAGTTCGTGCCGCATTGCGTGCTTGTGATGGCATGTTAATGGTATTATCTGCAACGACTGGCGTTGAAACAGATACGGTGCGCGCTTGGGATTATGCTGTTGAATTACAAATGCCGCGTATGGCATTTATCAATAAAATGGACGTTGATGGTGCTGATTTCTTTGGTACTATTGAACGTATGCGTGAACTATTTGGTAAGGCGATTATGCCGCTCCAAATTCCGATTGGCGAAGGTGCCAATTTTGAAGGCGTTATAGACGTAGCCAAAATGACTGCGTTTACTTACAAAGACGGCCAACCAACAGAGATTGCTGTACCGGCTCATCTTATCGAAAAGGCCCAAGAAATACGGGAAATGACCGTAGAGGCCGCGGCTGAAGGTAGCGATGAATTGTTGGAAAAATATTTAGAAGGCGAAGAGCTTTCACTAGAAGAAATTCGCCAAGGTCTACGCGAAGGGATGATTACAGGCCGTGTGTGTCCAATCATGTGTGGTAGTGCCACATCCCGTATTGGCTTAGATCAAGTATTAGACAGAATGATTCGGTATATGCCAGATGCAGCAAAAAAAGTGATGACTGCTGAATCAGCAGACACTGGTGAACCAGTTGTTGTGCATGTGGATAAACCCCTAACCGCATTCGTGTTTAAAACATTGCTTGACCCATTCGCAGGCAAACAAAGCTTTGTACGCATCTTCTCTGGTGAACTCAAAGAAGGTGATAAGCTGTTCAACGTTAATCAAGGAACTGAGGAAAAATGGAATAAGATGGTTACCCTTATCGGGAAGCAACAAATTCCAGTGACTGCTGCAAAAGCTGGCGATATCGTAGTGATACCGAAATTGGCCAATGCAAAAACAGGCGACACCTTAACAGCTCCTGATTTTAAGGTGAAGTACGATGCGATTCGTTTCCCTCAACCTTTATATACTGTAGCTATGGAAGCTGTGAAAAAAGGGGAAGAAGAAAAATTAGCTAGTGCTGTGTTAAAAGTAGCCGAAGAAGATCCAACTTGTGTAGTTGTGAAGAATCCGGAAGCTCGTCAATTGCAAATTGACTGCATGGGCGAAGTGCACTTAGAACATATCCTTAACAAGATGGACCGTAAATACGGCGTACAAGCGAAACTTGCAAAACCATATATTCCATACCGTGAAACAATTAAAGGATCTGCAGAAACAGAATCGAAATATAAAAAACAAAGTGGCGGTCATGGTCAGTATGGACATGTTAAAATTCAAGTTGATCCATTATATGATGGTCAAGAATTTGCCTTTGTAGACAAGATTTTTGGTGGTGCTGTACCAAGACAATATATACCAGCAGTGGAAAAGGGTGCCAGAGAAACCCTAGAAAAAGGCTTAATTGCGGGATATCCTATGATTGGCGTGCAAGTGACACTCTTGGATGGATCTTACCACAGTGTAGACTCCTCAGAGTTAGCATTTAAAGTAGCTACGTCACAGGCTATCAAGGATGTAATTCCTAAGGCGAAACCAGTCCTATTAGAACCAATCTATGAAGTTAACGTGTTTGCACCAGATGCTTTCATGGGTGACATCATGGGCGATTTAAATAGTCGTCGAGGTCGTGTATTAGGCATGGAACAAAGTGAAAGAACTGGTATATCCGTTGTTAAAGCACAAGTACCGTTGGCAGAAATGTCAGATTATGTTACTGTTTTACGCTCTATGACACAAGGACAAGGCGTATTTAATCGTCAGTTCTATAGTTATGAAGAGGTTCCTCATAAGCAAGCCGATGAAATTATCGCTGCTTTCAAGGAAAATGAGTAATATAACATTGTCCACGTAGTTAATTCGAATGAGAGTTAACATGTAAGTCACAACTAAATATACAATTTCATATGTATAACAGTCTTGACGTAAGTCATAAAACTGAATAGTATTTTACGGACCCTCCATATATGTAGCGTATGGAGGGTTTGTGTTTATATAATCATGTGTGGAAGCCAAGCTTTTTATGTGCTACGATAGAGGTATAAAGATCGTATTACTATTGTATTTGAGTATAGTATGTCTATGCAGTATGGTTCCTATAGAAAGGATATAGTTATGTTTTTCTCCAGTATATATGCAGATTATACAAAAATGGGCTATCCCGCAGCCATCGTTCGAGCTCTTGATTTCTTAAAAAATACTGATTTACAAGCATTACCTGGAGGTCGTCATGCCATAGAAGGTGATATGATGTATGCCAATGTGGATGATGTGGAAACAAAATTGTTTGAAACTACGAAACCTGAATCTCACAAGAATTATGTGGATATTCAATTCATGGTGAAAGGCCAAGAGAACATGGGCTTTTTTGTAGATCGTGGTCGTGTAAAACCTATTGAATCCTATCCTGAACGAGATTGCTATTTCTATCCTAATGAATCTGTCGATGAAGGGCACATCCACTGCCCAGAAGAATATTATACGGTATTCTTTCCATCGGATATTCATCGTCCTCTATTAGCTGTCGATGATAAGCCTATTAAAATTCGTAAGGTTGTTGTAAAGGTGCACGTGTCTTTATTGGGTGAGTAATATTATGAAACGATATGAAATTATCGGCATTATATTAACATTACTAGGCGCCACCTTATGGGGTGTGTCGGGTACATCCGTCCAATTCGTAGGCAATTTTCGTAATATGAACCTAGAATGGCTCTTGACGATGCGGCTAATTACGGCTGGCCTTCTAACCGTTCTATATGGATGGATTCGTCAAGGCAATGTGATTTTTAATGTATTTCGTAATTGGAGAGATACATTAGGCCTCGTCGTATTCGGCGTATTCGGTATGGCTCTATGCCAATATACCTATTTCCGTTCCATCGTCATCGCCGGTGCGGGCATTGCAACGGTACTACAGTATTTGGCGCCGTCCATGATCATCATCTACTTGCTTGTGCGCTATGGTAAACGGCCTTCTGCAGGAGAAATCATATCCGTTATTCTCGCCTTAGCAGGCACCATATGCTTGATGGGAAATAATGGCTTTTCTTTTGAAAGCTTCCGTAGCGACGTATTATTCTGGGGCTTGTTATCCGCTGTGGGCGTAGCCGTATATAGTGTTTCCCCAGTGCGATTATTAGCTACCTATGGGACGATTCCCATCGTAGGTTTTGGTATGCTTCTCAGCGGTCTTGTGGCAGCTGTCCTTTTCCATCAGCCTCATTCGTATGCGACGTGGGATGTATGGACTGTGGTAGGCTGTTTTAATGTAGTTTTTCTTGGCACCATTGTGTCATTTAATGCGTACCTTGAAGGGGTCAAACGCATTGGTGCAGTTCCTGGATCGATTTTGTCATCCATCGAACCGATTTCGGCGGCCTTCTTTGGATGGGCCTTATTAGGTAATCAATTTAACTGGATTGGTATTTTAGGAATGGCTATGATTATTGCAACTGTTATTATTATTGCATTAGAAAAACGAGGCCAATCATCTTAAAGTCACACTTTTTGTAATAGTTATCAATCCTTATGTGGAGGACGTATGAATGAAAAACAGTGGATAGGCATGGGCCTTGCTATTATGGGTGCCCTATTTTGGGGGCTTTCAGGAACATCGGTACAATTCCTCGAAAATGCAAAGCATTTAAATGTAGAGTGGCTATTAGAGGTGCGATTGCTAGTAGCGGGTTTATTAACAATTCTACTCGCCTATATACAGGATGGAAAACGCATTTTTGATATATTTAAAAATCCAAAAGACTTCGGTAAGTTGCTTATATTCGGCATACTCGGTATTGCATTAGCCCAATACACTTACTTTAGAGCTATCGCTATTTCAGGCGTAGGTGTTGCTACAGTTCTTCAATATGTGGCTCCTACGATGTTGATTATTTATCTGTTTATACGATATTTTAAAAAGCCGTCCTTACCAGAATTATGCTGTGTGGCCCTCGCTATGATTGGTACGGCGTGTATTATCATGCAAAAGGGGTTAGACATATCGGCGTTCAATGGAGATGCCTTATTTTGGGGGCTTATTTCAGCCGCTAGTATTTGTGTTTACACATTAGAGCCTGTTGAGCTCTTAAAAAAATATAGCACATCATCTATCGTTGGCTTTGGTATGTTTATATCCGGTCTTTTGGCATGTATCGTATTCCGCCAAGTGGCATCAGAAGCCATTTGGGATGGTATGACTTGGATTGGATTATTTACGATTATCATACTCGGTACAGTTGTCTCCTTTAATGCGTATATCGAAGGTGTGCGTCGCATCGGTGCCGTACAAGGATCGATTCTTTCATCCTTAGAACCAATCTCGGCAGCAGTATTTGGATGGGCTATTTTAGGCAATGAATTCACCTTAGTTGGCATCTTTGGTATGATTTGTATCATCGCCACCGTATTCATCATTGCTTGGGATAGACAACGACAAATTAAGAGAGAAGTGTTGGAAAAATTGAATAAGGAAGAAATAATGTAGGGATAAATAATTTTGACTCTAGAATGTTCTGTTATTTCAATATAAAGCCTGTATTGCATTGATTATCATTTATTGTCATAGTAATATAGGTTTTTGTTATTTTATACAGTTTGAAAATCGTTTTATACTGTATACATAGCCTATTTAGTTGACTATTGTGGTATCTATTAATATATTAATGATAAAGATGGTCGTTTGTTAAGGAGGTATTTATGTCTATAAAGGATTTTGTACAACAACGTCGTGATAATTTTATTGCTATGCGCCGTGATTTTCATATGTATCCAGAGCCAGGTTGGCTTGAGTATCGTTCTGCAGCAAAGGTGGCGGATAAACTTATTTCTTTGGGGTATGATGTGGCATTGGGTGCGGACGTGCTCGATTTAGAGTCTCGTATGGGGTTACCTAGTGATGAAGTTATGAAATCTGCTATGGAGCGTGCTATCAAAGAAGGTGCTGATCCAGCACTTGTTGAAAAAATGGGGTATGGTAAAACAGCTATTGTAGCTACTATGAAATTTAGTGAAGATGGTCCTGTAGTGGCATTTCGAGCAGATATGGATTCCAATGATGTAATCGAATCTGAAGATGATAGTCATGTTCCAACAAAGGGTGGATTCCGTTCCCACCATAATAAAGCAATGCATGCTTGTGGCCATGATACACATATGACAATGGGACTTGGCCTTGCAGAATATGTAGCAACTCACAAGGATAATTTTAAGGGAACTATTAAGCTTATATTCCAACCTGCAGAAGAAGGTGTACGTGGTGCTAAAGCAATGGCTGAGGCTGGTGTTGTAGACGATGTGGATTTGATGTTTGGTATGCATATTGGATTTAATGAACAGTTGTCCAACTGTTTTGCTTGTAGTGATCATGGCTTCTTGGCTACTACAAAACTTGATGCCGTATTCCATGGTTACTCTGCGCATGCAGGTGGCTCTCCAGAAAAGGCTCAAAATGCCATGCTTGCAGGCTGTACAGCAGTTCTAAACTTACAAGCTATTGCTCGTCACAGCCAAGGTGCTTCCCGGATGAATGTTGGCGCTTTTGAAAGTGGTACAGGTCGCAATGTTACACCTGATATAGCTGTTCTTAAATTAGAAACTCGCGGTGCTACTACAGAGATTAATGATTACATGATTGAACGTACTAAAACGATAATTAAAGGGGCTGCAGAAATGCACGATTGTACCTTTGAAATTACAAAACAAGGTGAAACCCCTGCAGGTCGTATTAGCGATGATTTAGCTCGCGAAGTACAATCCATCATTGAACCATTGGGAATTTTCAAAGAGGTACCATTTGATTATAGTGGTGGAGGTAGTGAAGACTGCGCATATTTTTTGAATCGAGTTATTGAACGTGGCGGTCGAGCAACATATATGGTATTGGGCTCTGCTATTAAGGCACCTCATCATAATCCACTGTTTGATATTGATGAAGAAGATATGTTAAATGGTATTGTCGCATTATCTGCTATTGCAGAGCATTACTTAAAGTAAATTTGGTTTTTCCTTTGAGGGGGCTGTATGATTCAAAAAGAACGATTAATGAATGATTTTGAGGCTATGTCTAAACTGACTGATGATGGCGAAGGTATTAATCGTTTAGCTTTCACCGATGCAGATTGGAAGGGACGTCAGTATATCATTGACCGTATGACTGATGCAGGCTTGACTGTAGAAATTGATGACTTTGGCAATGTTATGGGGTATAAAGTTGGTAAGTATCCTGAGTTACCGATTGTCATGGTTGGCTCTCATACGGATAGCGTGCCTAATGGGGGAAACTATGATGGTGTTGTAGGCGTATTATCTGCTATCGAAGCCGTGCGTAGCATGACAGATGATAATTTTGACCATGACCATACCATCGCAGTAGTAGACTTTATGTGTGAAGAGTCTAGCCGTTTTGGCGCTGCTACATTAGGCAGTAAGGCTATGTGCGGAGAACTAATGGTTAAGGATTTACAGCGCCTGTCAGATAAACAAGGTATTTCCTTATACGATGCTTTAAAGAGTCGTGATTTAAATCCAGATGCAGTTGAGCATATGGCATATAAACGACCTGTAAAGTCTTTCACAGAAATACATATCGAACAAGGTAAGGTGCTAGAGCACAAAGCGAAACCCATTGGCGTTGTAACGGGGATTGCCGCACCAGAACGGTTTTATGTAACCATTCGTGGTAATGCTGATCATAGTGGTGCTACCCCAATGAACTTGCGTCATGATGCGTTATGTGGGGCTTCAAAAATCATCCTTGGTATTGAGGAAATCGCATCTATGCAAGAGGAGCCTCCCGTAGTGGGAACGGTCGGCGTTGTGGAGGTCTCACCTGGGGCAATGAACGTTATCCCTGGTGCTGTTAAACTTGGCGTAGATATTCGCAGTATTTCTAAGGTGGCGCGCGATTCTGTAGTTACTCTTATTAAGGAATTTATTGATGTTACTGCAGAAAAACGAGGCCTATCTTACACGATTGAGCCTATTGCACAGGATTATCCTGTAGCGATGCATCCAGCGATGATTCGAGAAATTGAAGAGGCTGTTAAGTCTGTGGGCGTAGACTATATGACTATGCCAAGTGGTGCTGGTCATGATGCGATGCATTGGGCCGATGATGTTCCAACAGGAATGATTTTTATCCCATGTCGTGAAGGTATCAGCCATAATCCGGCTGAATTTGCGGACATGAATGATATTGTTACGGGCGCTAAGGTATTAGATACAGTGCTTAGAAAACTCAGTTTAGAATCAACAAAACTTGTATAAGTAGAGATATCAATTGATATCAGTATGTGTAACAGTGTATTTCAGATTTAACAGCATATTTTTAGTATTCTGAATTGAAATTACACAGATTGGAGAGATTATGGTTATTGCTGGTATTGTTATTGTAGTGGCGACGTTTATTGCTATTATTAAACAGTTTGAGACACGGCTCGTTTTATTGTTATCAGGCTTATTAATGTGCTTTATCGGAGGGCAGCTTGGTGCTGGTACAACAGCCTTTGTAAAAGAACTCACAAATCCAGGGCTTGTACCAACCATTTGTACAGTACTTGGTTTTAGTTATGTTATGGAATATACAAAATGTACAGAGCACATGGTATATTTCATCTCTGCAGGCCTTAAAAAGATGACTAAAATCATCATTCCTGGTGCTGTTATTATTACGTTCTTAATCAATATTGCGTTGCCTACAGCGGCTGGCTGTGCAGCTGCAGTAGGTGCGCTATTAATTCCAGCACTGATTCGTTCTGGTGTTCATCCTGCAATGGCAGGCTCTGCTATTTTCTTAGGAACTTGGGGTAGTGCATTGAGCCCAGGCCTTATGTTTAACCCTCAAGTAGCGCAACTTGCAGGTGAAGATGTTATGACCGTTATCGCAAGCTTTTCTATGCAAGCTGTAATCGGTATTGTTGTAGCCGCAATCTTGCTTAATATCGTAGCTATCGTTAAGAAAGAGCATACTGGATATGTATTGAAAGAGGTTAACGGCGAAGAAGGTAAAGAATTTAAGATAAATTATTTATATGCTATTATTCCAATTATTCCACTTGTATTACTCGTACTCGGTAGTAAACAAGTAGCAGTAATCCCAGAAATTTCTGTTCCGGTATCCATGTTAATTGGTACGGCTATCGGCATTATTGCGGTACGCCCTAATGTAACCGATGCAGTTAAGAAATTCTTCCGTGGTACTGGCGATGGTATGTGCGATGTAGTTGGTCTTATGGCTGCTGCTGCGTGTTTTACAGCTGGTATGCAACATATCGGCCTTACAAGTGCACTCATTGATGGCATGAAGAACTCTCAACAAATTGCTCAAATCGGTGCTGCCTTTGGTCCGTTCTTATTGGCAGTTATCTCTGGTTCTGGTAATGCTGCAGCACTTGCATTTAATGGTGCAGTTACACCTCATGCGGCAGACTTTGGCTATGGCATTATGCAACTCGGTTCTATGGCCCAATTGGGTGCTGGCATCGGTCGTAGTATGAGTCCAGTAGCAGGTGCAGGTATCATTATTGCTGGTCTTGCGGGTATTAACCCTATGGAAATGGCAAAACGTAATGCTGTACCATGTATCATTGCTACAGTTGTTATTATGCTATTGTTGTTATAATTGGAAAGTATAGAACCCCATTAGACCTAATTGGTTGTAATGGGGTTCTTGTTTGTTGTACATATTTTATTTTAGTTTTAACGCAATCCATAGAGCACTAAGGATGAATAAACCACCACTTACCCAGAATAGTGTAGTAAAACCTAGCCATGCCATAAGGCTTGCACCACCAACAGATCCTAGGAAATAGCCAAAGAATAAACACGACTGATTATAGGAGAATACTTGGCCTGTAAATTCTCGAGGCGTTTTTGAGGATAGGTAAGTGTTTAATGCTGGAAGCATACCGCCTAAACCAAAGCCCTGTAGGAATCTGATGAGTGCTAATTGGTAAACATCTGTAACATAAGCTTGAGGAATATTTAAAATCCCTACGTATACAAGTGATATTACTAACACTTTACGAGGTCCAATTTTATCAACTAGCTTACCTAGTGGAGAACTACTCATAAGTTGAGCAATCCCCATCGCGGAGAATACGGCGCCCGCAATAAATGCGAGATTTTCTGTATCACTAGGGACGATTCCTTTAATATATACAGAAATAACAGGTTGTAAGGACATGATGCATATTGCATAGATAAAGGATGCCACACATAAGGCGACGATACTATTGAATTCTGGTATTTGCTCTTTCAATTTACGGATAGAAAGTTTTTCGGGATTAGGTTTTGGTACATAATTTTCATGGATAAATATAGTTGCTAGTACCCCGGCCAACCCCATGATAATACCGACGATGATAAAATCATTGCGAATACCTACAGTGTCCGCAATATAGCCACCTAATAAAGGTCCAATGAGTGAACCTGCAAGGTTGGCAGAAGCTAATAGACCTAAGGCCCATCCTGTTCGCTCAATAGGGGCTTCTGAAGCGATTAAGGTGATTGATGCAGAGTAGAAACCGCTTACAAGTCCTTGAATCAAGCGAATTAGAACGACTCCTTCTGGGGTTGTTTGAAAGGCGATCAAAACATTACATAAGGCCATACCAAAGCTAGATCGTATTAATGTAATTTTACGACCTTTTTTGTCCGCCACACGGCCCCAAAATGGAGCGGCTAAGCAAACGATTATATAGGTTGCGCCAGTGGCTAACCCAGACCATAAGGACATAGCTTCTGGTGTTTGTACGCCTAAATTATGAAAATATAAAGGCAGAATTGGAGCCAGTTGGCTTACGCCAAAGGCTATACAGAATACACAGACTAAACTGATATATACTGTGCGTTTCCACGTTTCCATAAAATCTCCTAAATCGATAAATGAATACTAGTATGTAATTTATAGTATAACGTGATATAACTTGTTATGCATTATAAATATTAGAAAATATGATGATAATTAAAAAGTTTTCTTGACTTTCATTCTATAGAAACATTATAATCAGATTATAATTTTATACTCGCCTGAAAAAAACCGATGAGGTGGAGATAAAAATAGGAAATGCACTCACAGAGAGCGGGATTAGCTGAGAACCCGTAGTACGCAGC
>CAKPXN010000022.1 GCA_934202095.1 uncultured Veillonella sp. | reverse complement strand
CCTAATTTTCTTGGTGTTTCTTATATTTTAAAGGGACTGCAACTAGAATGCGGTAAAACCGCATTCTGTTACAGCCCTTAACCATATTTAGAAATTGATTGTATTAAACACTTGAAGTACAGATCCATAATAGGAATTAAAATCTGCTGTAAAGTATCCGCCATTATACAAGGCATTGATATACGCATACAAAGATGTAGCATTTGTCATGCCATCTTCTCTATAGTATGTCAAATAATTGCCAAAATAGTTTGCAAAATCAATAAAATCTGTAAAATGTCTCCAACTGCCATCTGATGCTGTAACACCACCTAGATTATGATGTGTTGCTTGTAATTGAGATGTAAACCCACCTGTTTCAATGTACCATTGAGTATATATAAATTTAGGATCTACATGCACTCCGTTTTCAGCTGCTTTTTGAGCTGATATTTTTGCCAAACTATAAAAGTATTGATTAACTTCCACTAAACATCCTCCCATTATATATCAGTATTTTTGTTGTTCTTTCAAACGCTTAGCAATGTCTCGTTTTGCATCGCGTTCTGCCATATCTTGGCGTTTATCGTACAATTTTTTGCCTGTTACAAGACCAACCGTTACCTTCACATAGCCACGACTAAAATGAAAGTTTAACGGAATTAAGGAGAATCCCTTTTCTTTCACTTGTTGGAATAATTTTTTTATTTCCGATTTATGCATCAATAGTTTGCGTGTTCGCTCAGGCTCATGATTAAAGCGATTACCTTGTTCATAAGGACTAATATGAACACCATATAGAAGCATTTCTCCCTTATCTATACGGATAAAGCTATCCTTAAGATTTAATTTACCTTGACGAATTGATTTAATCTCTGTTCCCGTCAATGCGATGCCCGCTTCATAGGTTTCATGAATATTAAAATCATGACGCGCCTTACGGTTATCTGCAATTAATGATGGTGCATCTTTTTTTGCCATAGTCACCTCACAATAGGTATTAATATTTCATTATCGTTTACGTTTTTTTACTTTTTTCTTAGACCCTTTATGGTCTTTACGTCCCTTTTTATTCTTTGGAGCACTAGATGTGCCAACATACCAATCTCTCCGTTTAGAAGACTTACTATGTCCCTTGCCTTTTCGTTTTGATTGTTTAGAGATACCAGAACGACCAAATGTTTTCTTTTCTCTTGCCCCTACATAACCTTCGGAATTCTTCATCATTTCTTGAATTCTCATAAGATTATCCACTTCGCCAAGAACGAAATCGATTTGACGTTTTTCTACATCAGCTTTCACCAATGTCACTGTTACTGTATCACCTAAATGATAGATTTGACCTGTGCGCTTGCCAACTAATAGGAAATGTTCTTCATCGTAAAAATAGTAATCATCGGTCATCATATTCATATGAACAAGACCATCGATACCATTATCTAACTCTACAAACATACCAAAGGATGTGATGCTAGATATTTTACCCTCAAAGACTTCGCCAATAAACGGAACCATATATTGGGTTTTCTTTAAATCGACTGTGTCGCGCTCAGCAGCTACAGCCACTTGTTCACGTTCTGAAGAATGCACAGCTGCACGTTCTAGGAACTCTGTTTTAGTATCGCGGTTTGCATATCCATCAGGCCATCCAAGATCAGCTTTTAATAAGCGATGTACCATGAGATCTGGATACCGTCTAATAGGCGATGTAAAATGCGTATAGCATTTCGATGCCAACCCAAAATGACCAACATTTTCGATGCTATATTTAGCCTGTTGCATAGAACGCAATGTCATAATTTGAGCCACTTGTTCAACATCGGTTCCCTTAACAGCATCTAAAATATGCTGGAACACGCGTGGTTCCAATTCATCAAGATGTAAGCGAATATCTTGCCCTAAGTAATTGAGTACCTTTTGATACATACTCATCTTTTCTTCGCTAGGTGTTTCATGGATACGATATACGCTAGTACGGTTTGTATTCTTTAGATGAGTAGCTACCGTTTCATTAGCTATAAGCATACATTCTTCAATGAGCCGTTCCGCTAATGTCCGGTCGCGACGTACGATGCGCAATGGTGTGCCTTCTGAATCTAACAGCACCTTATATTCAGGGAAATCAAAATCCAGTGCACCCCGCCGACGACGCATATCATTTAAAGTTTTTGCGATGTCGGATAAATTGTGAATCATCGGCATAAGAGGTGCCAAGTCATCAGGAATAATATCTTCGGTTAATGCTTTATAAATCTCTTTATAACTGCAACGGCGATTGACATGGATAATAGATGGTTGAATCCGATAGTTCACTACCTTACCATGTGTATCAATTTCCATCATACAGGTCATGGCATACCGATCTTCACCAGCATTTAAGCTACAGATACCATTGGATAGTATCTCTGGTAACATGGGGATAACTCGGTCTACCAAATAGACAGATGTACCGCGTTTATAGGCCTCTCTATCGATAGCCTTTTGCGACACTACATAGTGGCTTACGTCAGCAATATGTACACCTAGTTCATAATTACCATTATCGAGTTTACGACCACTAACTGCATCATCTAGGTCCTTTGCATCTTCCCCGTCAATGGTAACCATTGGTACGTTGCGTAAGTCCCAACGCATCGGATCATCTACAATGGCCATGTTGATATGTTGACTAGCTTTCACAACATCCTCTGGAAAGGAAAATGGCAAGTCATAATTAGCCATAATACAGTTAATATCAAGGCCTACATCCCCTTTGTAGCCCAATACTTCTGTAATAACACCTTCTGGTTTCTTATCGCCCTCTGGCCATTTGATGATTTTTACGAGAACCTTAGCGCCACTGCGAGCATCTAGGGTATTATGTAAATCGACATAAATATCGGTACCCAACCGCTCATCATCAGGGATAACAAATCCAAAGGATTGTTGTCTGTCATATGTGCCTACAACAGTTTCATTAGCACGTTCTAACACTTCGGTTATAACGCCTTCTCGTTTATGGCGTGAATCTCGGGATGTGATAATACGTACACGAACCTTATCATTGTGCATAGCAGTACCCTTATTTTGTTCTGCTATATACACATCTTCTTCATCAGGCGCGGTGATGACAAATCCAAATGACTTTCTATAGCCTTTGTAGATACCCTCAATAAACTCAGTATCATTATTATAAGCATACACATCGCGTCGAATAAAACTTAAGTGCCCTTCCTTTAAAAGTTCCTTTGCGGCATCCATAAAGGCATCCAATTCACGTCCGCCTTTAATATGACAATCCATAGCAGCATCATCTATATGATATGTATGGGGATAAATAGATTTATAAAACACTAACACTTTTTCTTTCATATAAACACCTCCTTTATATTTATGCTGAAAAAAAGAAAAGCCTGCTAGGCAGGCTTTCAAATTAGAATTGGTTAATCATTGCCCCTAGCACTAAGCTCAACACAGCAAAGATAACACCTAAAATGACTGTACAACGAGATAAGAACCCATCTAAACCACGTTCTTTACCACCGAATGTAGAATCTGCTGCACCAGAAACGGCACCGCCCATACCAGAACTCTTACTAGTTTGAGCAATTACAACAACAATCAATAAAATGGACACAATGATTTCTAAAACCATCAAAAAATTTGTCACAATAGTCATCCTTCCTGTGTAGGAGCATCTAATACGCGATGTTCCAAAAACTTCTCTAATTTACGTTTAACCCTTTGTAAAGCATTATCAATCGACTTGATGCTTCGATTAGTACCTTTAGCCATCTCTTGATATGATTTACCATCTAAATAGCCTTCTAACACTTGCCACTCTAAATCACTTAAAATATGTCCTATGTTTTTTTCTATATCATCTAGCTCCTCTTGGCTAATGATTAAGTCCTCTGGGTTTGTATTTCGTGCTGATGAAAGCATTTCTAACAAGGTCCGCTCAGACTCTTCTGTATACACAGGCTTATTTAAAGAAATATAAGAATTAAGTGGTGCGTGCTTTTGACGCGTCGCAGATTTTATGGCCGTAATAATTTGCCGTGTAATACATAGTTCCGCAAAGGCCCGAAACGAGGCTAACTTATCATGTCTAAAATCACGAGTGGCTTTATACAAACCAATCATGCCTTCTTGAATGATATCATCTCGATCGGCACCTACAAGAAAATAGGTACGCGCCTTAGCACGCACAAAATTTTTATATTTATTGACTATATAGTCGATTGCAAACTCATTTTGCTCTTCTTGAGCTATGACCACAACTTGCTCATCAGTCATTTCTTTGAAATTGTAATCGGACTTTTGCATATGAAAATTGTTCATAGGTCCTCCATACAATCACATATTGTAGAAATACCAATATATGTTATTATACTTGAATTATATATGTTCTGCAATATTTATGAAATAGAATGTACTTCATACTACTACAGTAGGTCTATCTGTTCTGCTTACTTTGTACCTCTCCGTATAGCTTCTAATTTTTCAGCCACATCGGGATTTAAGTGGTCATATACCTCATTTCTCCTGAGTACCATCTGGTCGCGATGGTGTTTATGTGTATATTGTAAGCGTTCTTCTTGCTTAGCAAGGCGCATATCATTTTGCAACTCTCTCGCAGGGATTCGCAATCCACCAGAACCTAATATTTGATTTTGTTCGGCTCCATCAGAGGTTACAACATAAACATTGGTATACTTACCTTGGCGCAAAAATACCTCTCTTTCAATAAAGGAATCTGCTGTTTCACCATCATCAGTATATACTTCAATAAATCCTTTAGTGATTTCCTCTATGCTCGCAATTGACTTGGTATATTTACCATCAAAAACAAGTATGACCTCATATCCTTTAAATTTGCCATAATTCAATAGTTGATTACGCAGTTCCATACGAGCATGTTCCAAGGATTCATTAGCCAACTGCTTTAATTGTTGCCATGCGAAGATGACATTATACCCATCGACGATTAATATATCCTTTAGCATACAGCACCTCTATTTCGCCTTCATAGTCCGTTGACGAACAGCTTCATACATAAGGATAGCCGCTGCTACAGATGCATTCAAAGAATTTAACTTGCCATACATCGGAATGGTGACTAGAAAATCACAAGCTTCTTTTACAACGCGACTAATGCCTTTCCCTTCATTGCCAATGACGAGGACCGTAGGTATGGTTAAATCCGCTTCATACAAGGTGCGATCACCTTCCATATGAGCGCCAAGGGCCCAGAATCCTTTCTTTTGTAATTGTTTAATCGTTTGCGTAACATTCCCCACTTGAACGAGTGGAATCTGTTCTACTGCACCGGCAGATGTTTTAGCAACCGTTGCGTTAATAGGTGCATTATGACGTTTTGGAATCAAAACTGCAGTGGCTCCCACACATTCAGCAGTACGGATAATAGCCCCCATATTATGAGGATCCTCTACACCATCCGTTAAAATAAGCAATGGATTCTCATGATTGGACTCTTGCAGCACTTCTCCAAGGTCTTTAAATTCTACAGCATTAACAAATGCAATGACACCTTGATGAGGTACATCCGTTTCATATCGATTCATCTGCTTAACAGGTGTGGGACGAACTTCTACACCCTTAGATTTCGCTAGACCCACGATGTCAGATAAACCCGTTTTAATTTTGTCGTCACTCACTAAAATGCGTTGTATAGAACGGCCTGCTTTTAATGCTTCCTTTACGGCATTTCTGCCTACAATATAATTATCCATGTGAAAGTCCTCTTAATGTAATAGAATAGGCCTCTTTCATCAATTCATTAAGTCGATCCTGCTGACCTGTTTCATATAAGAAACCAAGGACTGCTTCAAAGGCGGTACTATTTCGATATTCTCGTACAGAACTACTCTTAGGTACATTGACATTACTATTTCGAGCTCGTCTAGCAATTGTGTGTTCATCCTCTGTAAGTATTGATTCTAATTGTTCCAATACTTTTGACTGAGATTTTGCACAAATAAATTCGGTTACCAATGTATGTAGAACCTGAACCTTTGAAATGCTCATTTCTACAACGCGTTGTCTAATGTACATAGAATATACAGCATCACCAATATAGGCCAACATAACAGCATCTGAAGCTAAAACTTCAGATGCTGGTTTAGATACAAAAGAATGGTCCTCAGTATCTAGGAGTATTAATTTTTTAATAGCTTCTTGTTTCACAAATTGAAATTGTTTAAATTTCACGCTTTTTCCACCGCGCTCCTGTAGGAGAATCTTCAATAGTAATACCAATTTCAGCTAATCGGTCGCGAATGCAATCGGCAAGAGCCCATTGTTTTTGTTCACGGCATGCTTGACGAACAGAGAGAATAACGTCCATCAATTGTTCGTATTCTGCTGCGTCGGCACCAGTATTACCTTCCCAAGCTTTTTCTAATACGCCAATAACCTCTGTCATAAATTTAAAGATACGTTTTACCTCAGCTATAGCCTCTTGGCAAACAACGCCTTCTCTACCTGTTACAACTTGGTAGTAAATATTGATTTCCTTAGCAAGGCCGAACATACTGGATGTAGCCAATGCAGTGTTAAAATCATCGCTCATAGCAGCTTCGAATTCTTCTTCATATTCTTTAGCTTTTTCTAATAAACGTTGAGCGTCGTCACAAGGGCCAGCTTCACATTTTTCAAGATATAAAAGATTTTCGATAGCAGTACCTAATCGTTCCAAAGATTTATTAGCTTCTTCTAAGCGTTCATCGGAGAAATCCAATGGGCTACGATAATGTGTGCTAAGTAAGAAGTAACGCAAAGCATCTGGACTATATTGTTCCAAAATATCTTTCACCAAGAAGAAATTGTTCAAGGATTTGGACATTTTTTCGGAATTAATCGTAATGAATCCATTATGCAACCAGTATTTTACAGATGGGTGATGACCAGAACAGCCTTCAGATTGGGCAATTTCATTTTCATGATGAGGGAAAATCAAATCACTACCACCACCATGGAAATCAAATTCTTCGCCTAAATATTTTTGGCTCATAGCGGAACATTCAATATGCCAACCTGGACGACCGTTGCCCCAAGGACTTTCCCAGGATGGTTCACCTGGTTTGGCAGATTTCCAAAGTGCAAAGTCCATAGGGTTCTTTTTACGACCATCCACTTCGATACGAGCGCCTGCTTCCATATCATCTAATGTACGACCAGACAATTCGCCATAATGATCAAATTTTTCTACGCTAAAATACACATCGCCATCGAGTTCATACGCATAACCCTTATCGATAAGAGTCTCAATCATCTTAAGGATATCAGGGATATGAGTAGATACGCGTGGGTATACATCAGCACGTTCTACGCCAAGTGCATCCATTACTTCAAAATAGCTATCAATATAACGATTGGCAATTACGTCCCATGCTACACCTTCCCCATTGGATGTATTAATAATTTTATCGTCTACATCAGTGAAGTTTTGTACATATGTCACTTTATATCCTACATGTTTCATATAGCGACGAATTACGTCCCAAGTTACAAAAGGACGAGCATTACCAATATGAGGATGATTGTATGGTGTTACACCACAAACATACATCTTTGCTTCACCTGGTGTTACAGGAGAAAATACCTCTTTTTGGCGCGTCATTGTATTATAAACTATAATTTCTCTCATCGATACTGATGCCTCCATGTTCGAAAAATAAAAAAGAACCCTCATCTCATACAGAGACGATGGTCCGCGGTTCCACTCTGTTAGGTGCCATTTATGGTACCCACTCATCGCATAACGGCGCGTCACCGGACAAACCTACCTATAATCGGAATGTCAGCTCATGAATGCATTTCGTCTACCTATCCTTAAACCCTCCCACCATCGGTTCTCGCTAAAAAGTTAGTTGTAGAGTACTTCTTTCAATCTTAGCTTTTAATGTATACCAATATTAAGATATAAAATAATTTTACCAATAATGCTATATAATGTCAATAATTACAAGAAAAGCCTCCACCTTCAGCACCATTAAATATGTCCCCATATCAAGGGAATTAAACATATTATAGGTTATGAAAATGGAGGTTTTTATACGATTTTATTGAAATAAATTCTCAATATTATTATGTGCAATTTTATGGATTATGCCTGTTCTAATTTCTCTTTATCATCATGTTTACGGCAAATACCAGCAAAAATTGATCCTGTAAAGTTATGGATAATCGAGAATACAGCCCCTGCTACCGCAGCTTGTGGAGTAAAATGTTTCATTGCTAAGGATACGGATAAAGCGGAATTTTGCATAGCCACTTCGATTTGCATAGCACGACGGGATGATACATCAATACTAAGAGCTTTACATATAAAGAATGTAACTACATAACCACTTAGATTTTGTGCTAAGCAAGCTACAAAGATAATGAACCCTGTTTCTGCAATTTGTTTTTGGTTAACTGCTGTTACGGCAGCTAGGATAAGTAATACTGCAATAGCTGCAATTGTTGGACATACGGCTTTCACAGGTTCAATTTTAGATCCAATGAAATAGTTTAATACAATACCTAAAATAATAGGAACCAATACGATCTTAACGATAGATATAAACATCGGCATAAATTGAATTTCAATGGAAGATGTAGCACCTGCATACAATACTACGAATAATGGTGTCAAAATTGGAGCCAACAACGTAGATACGGTCGTAGCAGATACGGATAAAGGAACATTACCATTTGCGAGGAATGTCATAACATTAGAAGCTGTGCCCCCAGGGCATGCACCTAATAAAATAAAACCAATAGCGATTTCAGGAGGGAAATTAAAAATAATGCCTACTAAAAAACCAGATAATGGCATCCATAAGAACTGAATAACTGATACAAGAATAACCTTCATTGGCTGTTTAAATACATCCAAAAACACTTGTGCAGTTAATGTTAACCCCATGGCAAACATAACAAATTGTAGCATATATGCCACATATGGTGTCATCCACGCAAAAAATGTAGGTAACATATAGGCTAATACGGCCATCAATAGCACAATCCAGGACAGATAGCTATTGAAAAGATGATTGATAGAACGAATAAAACTCATCAAAACACTCACTTTCATAAAATTTAAAATAAAATACGCCGATAATTATAGCAAATCTATAGAATATATACAACAAAGGCCCTCACACCATGCGATGTGAGAGCCTTTTGATTGTTAATAAATTATTTAGTTAATGCACTTACATTATCTAAATGATGTAAGCATTTCTCTTTACCAAGCAATGTAACGATATTGTTTAAGTCAGGACCATGCATTTGTCCGGTCAAGGCAACACGCAATGGCATGAACACAAATTTACCTTTCAAAGCAGTTTCTTTCATAACAGCCTTGATAGCCTTCTTAACGGCTTCTGGTGTAACTTCGTCCATGTCTTCTAATTTTTCTTTGAAAGCTGCCAATACAGTTGGCGCAGATTCTTCGTTAAGTACAGCCTTTAACTCTTCTTCATGACCTTCTTCGAGGAATACTGTTTCACCCATGAACATGCCTACATGATCTTTAATTTGAGCACCAAAGCTAATATGATCACGGAATGTAGAGCAAAGTAATGTTAACCAATCAATATCAGATTGATTTAAGCTATCTGGAGCTAAACCGACTTCTTTTAAATGTGGCAAGCAGAGGCGGAATAATTCTTCATCGCTCAAGTTTTTCATGTAATGGAAATTGATATGGTTTAATTTATCGATATCAAATACAGCTGGGTTCTTAGCAACGCGGTCCATGGAGAATGCTTGAATCAATTCATCTTGTGTAAAGAATTCTTCTTCACCTTCTGGAGCCCAGCCAAGAAGTGCCAAGAAGTTTACCAATGCTTCTGGCAAGTAGCCCAATTGCTTATATTGATCAACAGATGTAGCACCATGACGTTTAGACATCTTCTTATAATCTTTACCAAGAATCAAGGAGATATGACCAAATGTAGGAATTTCCCATCCAAGTGCTTCGTAAATAGCCATTTGACGAGGTGTGTTAGATAAATGTTCTTCTGCGCGGATAACGTGAGTGATTTTCATCATGTGGTCATCCATTACAACAGCAAAGTTATATACAGGGATACCATCAGATTTCACAATTACGAAATCACCTACACCATTGGATTCAAAGGATACATGACCACGAACCATATCATCAAATGCATAGGTTTTATTCAAAGGTACACGAAGACGGATTGTTGGTTTTCTACCTTCTGCACGATATTTCTCTTTTTCTTCTTCTGTAAGATGGCAGCAATGACCATTATATTTAGGAGTTTCACCACGTTCCATTTGCGCCTGACGTACTTCATCAAGTTCTTCAGCAGTACAGAAACATTCGTAAGCTTTGTCTTCATCAAGTAAACGTTGTGTCACTTCTTTATATAAATCAAGACGTTCTGTTTGACGGTAAGGACCATTTTCCCCACCTACGTCAATACCTTCATCCCAATTCATACCGAGCCATTGTAAAGATGCTTTAATATTTTCTTCACTTTCACGGGTAGAACGGGACAAATCTGTATCCTCGATGCGAAGTACAAACGTACCTTTTTCCTTACGTGCTAAAAGCCAGTTGAACAAAGCGGATCGAGCACCGCCAATATGAAATGGACCTGTTGGACTTGGTGCAAAACGTACCTTCATAATTAAACCTCTCCTTCATATACGGAAACTACTGCCTGTGCTGCAATGCCTTCGCGACGACCGATGGCGCCAAGCATTTCATTGGTAGTAGCTTTAATACTAATGCGATCTAATGGAATTTCCAAAACGGACTGTAAATTTGACTTCATCGTATCGATGTGTGGCTTTAATTTTGGTGTTTCAGAAATAACCATAATATCTATATTATAGGCTTGTAAACCTCGTTCTTTCAACAGGGAATTCACATGTTTTAATAAAATCATGCTAGAAATCCCTTTATATGCATCATCTTCCGGTGGAAAATAGTACCCTATATCCTTTAAACCAGCAGCACCAAGTAAGGCATCCATCAATGCATGAATCAACACATCTGCATCGGAATGACCATCCGGCCCCACAGGTGATTCGATATGAACGCCACCCAAAATACAAGGCCTACCTTCCTTTAATCGATGAATGTCATAACCAAAACCTACGCGCATCTGTTGCTCCTTGATTCCTAAATACCGCTTAGCCACTGCTATATCATTTGGTGTCGTGACCTTGATGTTTTCATAATCACCATCTAAAATGTACACATCTTTGCCGATATATTCAACTAGGGACACATCATCCGTCCCTAGATAACTGTCGCGCTTGGCTGTTTCTTGTGCCTCTTTAAATATGGCTTTTTGGAAACCTTGTGGTGTTTGAATATTCATCAACTCATTGCGATTCAATGTTTCTAACACTTGTCCATCTATATCAACACGCTTAATCGTATCGGTAGATGGTACACCTATGGTCACGGCACCATGAGTTTTGGCACCTTCAATGACGCGTTCAAATAACTCAGGTTTTGCCATTGGTCGAGCCCCATCGTGAACGAGGACGATATCTACAGCATCACTAACCGCTTGTAAACCTGCATACACAGAGTCTTGACGCTCTTTACCACCTGTGATAATTTTTATCGATTTTGAAAGCCCTAATGACGCAATATGCTGCTCCATATAAGCTGCTTCGCCATCAGCAACAACGAGAATGACTTCATTAACGGCTTTAACTTGTTCAATATGACTTAACGTCCATTGAATAATCGATTTATTGCCAAGGTTAATGAAAATTTTGTTCTCATCATGCCCCATCCGGCGGCCTGCGCCGGCGGCTAATACAATACAGCTAACCTTACTCATGCTTACCTCCATCTACACGCGCAAAAATCATACGACCTGCACTGGTTTGTAAAATGGATGTAACCATTACTTCAACCTCTTGACCTACATACGGGCGTCCATCTTCTACGACAATCATGGTACCATCATCGAGATAAGCAACGCCTTGCTGCACTTCTTTACCTTCCTTCATCACTTGTACGCGAATCCATTCGCCTGCAATGAGGGCCGGTTTTAATACATTGGCTAATTCGTTTAAATTTAAAACCTTAATACCTTGTACTCGAGCCACCTTATTGAGATTAAAATCATTTGTCATGAGCTTCCATTGTTTCTCTAAAGCTAATCGCATCAATTTAGAATCAACTTCGTGTAGATCATCATAGTCATCTTCTACAATTTCAATAGGTACAAGTTTTGCATCCTGCATTTCTTTCAAAATATCTAACCCACGACGTCCACGATTTCGTTTCATCGCGTCTGCGGAGTCAGAAATAATTTGTAACTCATTTAAAACAAAGACAGGAACAATCAATGGTCCATCAATAAAGCCAGTTGCGCACAACTCCTTAATACGACCATCAATAATAACAGAAGTATCTAGTAATTTTGCAGTCGCATTAGAATCGGTGGACTTATGAGACCCAAACATATTGAATCCTCTACCTTTTTTAGTCCCCGCCTCACTGCGTTTCCATTGTTTCAAGTAGTTCAGATACATTTCTGGTCCCTTACGAGCCATCAAACGTACACCACTATATCCAAAAATAGCACTTAAAATGATTGAAATATACGGGCCAATAATAGGAACCTGATTAAATGCTGCACCAATTAAATTAGCAATAATAAGACCAAATAATAAACCGATGGTGCCTGCAATCAATTCTTGGTTAGGAATATGTGTTAATACCCGCTCCAATCGTCTAGCAATAACTAAACCTTGTTTTAAAATAAAGGACGAAATAAAATAGCCTATTAAAATACCAATAATCGTACCAATTACAATAACTGAAATACGCGCTACAGTAAGCGACATATCTCCAAAGCTAGCGAATTGAGATACTAAATAAGGATCGATAATAGGGGCTAAATTGTCCATACCTACGTATGCTGCCGTCCCAATGAGGATAGCAATCACATACCGTAAAATGCCATAAATCATGGCATCACCTCCTTCAAATACATAAAGTGTATATTGTTTGAATTAGCCTACTATGAACAAAAAACAATTAGGAGAATACAAGTTGCATCGCTTGTGCAATAGATGTAACACCACGGATTTGAATGGACTTATCATCGTGCTTAATTTGCTTATAGTTCCCTTCTGGGATAATAAACTTTGTAAAGCCTAATTTCTTAGCTTCGTTAATCCGTTGTTCTATGCGTGGGATGCTACGAACATTACCTGTCAATCCAACCTCTCCAAGAATCACCATGTCATGAGGCACTACGCGATTTTTAAAGTTAGATACAATGGCAACGGCCATCGATAAATCACAAGCTGGTTCATTAACCTTTAACCCACCGATTACATTGACGTAAACATCCTTATTGCCCAGCGTAAAACCACAGCGTTTTTCCAATACCGCTAGTAGCACAATTAGACGATTCAAATCATAGCCTATAGCCGTTCGTCTTGGCATACCAAAAGCTGTAGTAGCCACCAAGCTTTGAACCTCTACTAGAATTGGGCGAACGCCTTCAAGATAAATCATAACCGCACTACCACTTTCATCATCAGCTCGTTCAGCTAATAAGGACGCCGACGGATTAGCAAGCTCTGCTAAACCATCTTCAATCATGGTAAAAATACCTGTTTCCGATGTGGAACCAAAGCGATTTTTAATGGCTCGTAATATACGGAACTGATAGGAACGTTCCCCTTCAAAATAAAGTACTACATCCACCATGTGCTCAAGCATACGTGGACCCGCAATATTTCCTTCCTTTGTTACATGACCAATGATGATGGTGGGAATATTCTGTTCCTTACAAAATCGCAATAATCGGGATGTGCATTCCCGAACCTGACTAACACTACCAGGTGCGGCTTCGATATCTGCAGTAAACATTGTTTGTATGGAGTCGATGACCAGTAAGGATGGTTTTTGATCTAATGCGACCTCAAGAATGTGGTCTAAATCTGTATCGGCTATAACATGTAATCGTTCGCTATTAATATGTAATCGTTCCGCCCGCAATTTTAATTGCAATTGTGATTCTTCGCCAGATGCATATAAAACAGTACCAACTGTATCGGCCACTTTTTGAGAAACTTGTAAAAGCAGTGTTGATTTGCCAATGCCAGGATCGCCACCTAATAACATTAACGCACCGGGCACAATCCCACCTCCAAGTACTCTATCTATTTCTTTATAGGTCGTGGGAATTCTAGATACAGCGGACATTTCAATATCTGGCAATGCCACAGGTTTAGTCGTATTGGTACCTACACCACGCACAGATGGCGTACGACTATGTTTAGTGTCTTTCACCACTTCTTCAACCAATGTATTCCATTCACCGCATTGAGGGCATTTTCCCATCCACTTGGCAGATTCAGCACCACAATTATTACAAAAGAAAACGGTTTTTACCTTTGCCATACAACCCCCATGAAAAGTAAAAGGTCATGAATGATAATTCACTCATGACCTTTTGTGCATAATTTATACTACGGTCAACTATTATCACTAATAGTATACCATTTTGACATTAAATTTTATATAAAAGACTGTATGAGAACAATATTTATTCCCAGTTAATTAGAAGATTTTACAACAATGTGTTCATCTTCTACATCGGCTTTGATGGTAGCACCTTCAGGAGCATTACCTTGTAAAATAAGATCTGAAACAGGGTCTTCAATAAACCGTTGAATAGCTCGTTTCAATGGACGTGCGCCCATTGCAAAATCAGATCCTTCTTTCACAAGCATATCCATAGCTGCTGGAGTAATTTCAAGGGATAAACCCATATCATCAAGGCGTTTTACTACAGTATCCATTAAAATTGTAACAATTTGTTTTAAATCATTTGATGTTAAAGCATGGAATACAATCATTTCATCGATACGATTCAAAAATTCAGGACGGAAATGACGTTTTACAGCATCCATGACAGATTTCTTTGCTTCCTTAAAATTGACTTCATTAGAAGCATCAGATGTACTATCAGACTTCTTAGCAGCTAAGAATCCTAGTTCAGGAGAACCTTTACGTAGTGCATTTGCACCTAAATTACTTGTCATGATAATAACAGTATTCCTAAAATCAACAGTACGACCTTGGCTATCTGTTAATCGACCATCATCAAGAACTTGCAATAAGATATTAAAGAAATCTGCATGAGCCTTTTCTACTTCGTCAAGAAGAATTACGCTATATGGTTTACGCCGTACCGCATCTGTTAACTGCCCACCTTCTTCATAGCCCACATAGCCTGGAGGTGCACCAACCAAACGAGATACTGTATGTTTTTCCATATATTCTGACATATCTAAACGAATCATCGCCGTCTCATCACCGAATAAGGCAACAGCTAAGGCACGAGCTAATTCGGTCTTACCAACCCCAGTAGGACCTAGGAATAGAAACGATCCAATAGGACGTTTAGGATCTTTTAGACCAGCTCTCGCACGGCGAACAGCCTTGGAGACAGCCACAACTGCCTCATCTTGACCTATGACGCGTTTATGAAGCTCTTCTTCTAAGTGTAATAATGATTCAGATTCTTCCTGTGCGATTTTAGAAACAGGAATACCTGTCCATTGTGCTACAACAGAGGCAATATCTTCATCAGTCACAACTAACTTAGCATCGCTATTTTCCTTAGCTGCTTTTTTCTTATCGTTGATTTCCTTTTCAATGCGCTTTTCTTCATCACGCATCTCAGCCGCCTTCTCAAAGTCTTGAGCCGTTACAGCAGCTTCTTTTTCCTTTTTGACATCTGCTAATTGTGTTTCCAATACTTTCACATCGGGTGCGGCAGAAAACACTTTCATCCGCACCTTAGACGCTGCCTCATCGACAACATCGATTGCCTTATCCGGCAAGAATCGATCCGTAATATATCGACTTGATAATGATACGGCAGCTTCCAGTGCTTCATCAGTAATCTTAGCCTTGTGAAAGGCCTCATACCGATCGCGTAGCCCCTTTAAAATTTCGAGTGCATCCTCTTCAGAAGGTTCGCCGACTAAAACCGGTTGGAATCTACGTTCTAAGGCTGCATCCTTTTCAATATGCTTTTTATATTCATCTAAGGTTGTAGCACCAATCACTTGGAACTCACCGCGAGCTAATGCTGGTTTTAAGATGTTCGCTGCATCCATGGCGCCTTCAGTGGCACCAGCGCCAACTAATGTATGAATTTCATCGATGAATATAATCATATCGTCATGTTTTTGAACTTCATCAATGGCTTTTTTCAACCGTTCTTCAAACTCACCACGATATTTAGCACCGGCCAACATGGAACTGATGCTCAACGAAATAATTCGCTTATTGCGTAAAATTTCTGGCACATTACCGTTTACGATACGTTGTGCCAATCCTTCTGCAATAGCCGTTTTACCTACACCGGGTTCACCGATAAGAACGGGATTATTCTTAGTTCTACGACTTAAAATTTGAATAACCCTCGAAATCTCCTTATCGCGGCCAATCACAGGATCTATTTTTCCTTGCTTAGCAGATTCATTTAAATCGGTCCCGAAATCGGCAAGATCGCCTAGCGAACTATTTCGTTGCCCATCTTCAGTATTACGACTAGTACTATCGGTCGATCCAAGAATATTTTGAATGGACTCAACAATATCATTAGCACGAATATTATGACTACGTAACAGACCTACCGCTACACCGCCACCATCGCTCAACAAACCTAATAGTATATGTTCCGTTCCCACATAATTGTGGTTCATACGATTAGCTACTTCAACAGCTAACTCTAGCACATGTTTTACGCGAGGTGTCATATATACGGAACTGGCTTTCTTATGTCCTCGCCCAATGTGATTTTCCACATCTCCAATAATGGTCTCCGTACTAAGACCCAACTCATTAAGAGCCTTTGCGGCAACACCATTTTTAACCTTTGTGAGCCCGATGAGTACATGTTCCGTTCCCACATAATCATGCCCTAGTTCTAAGGCCGCTTCTTGGGCGAAGGATAACACTCGTTGTGCATCATCTGTAAATCGTTGCATCATATGTATTACCTCGTTCGCAAACATCAGTTTGCGCTCTCTATATAAACTTCATTCATGAAATGAAGGTACATTTTATCAATCTATATTAAATGGAATATCTCCATGAATAGTATTCTTAAATATCATAGAAAATAGGAAAATCACTTATTATTTTTGTGAAAGTTTTTCTCTAATGACTGTCGCTCTATAATTATCGCGTTCTTGAGGACTTACCTCTTCTTTTCCCATATATTTAAGTAAAAAATTAGGTCTCGTAATAGCCACCAACTCATTAAAACTATCGCTTGACCAGGCTGGGAGTATATCTAAATCTACACCTAATTGGACATCACTTAATTTTTCTAACGCTTCTTGACCACTTATAGACCTTGCATATCGCAATATACCATAGGACCGCCATAAATGATCTTCAAGACCATCTTTATCGTTGTGCATCAATGTTTGGCGACATTTTCGTTCTTCTGCTATGATACCTTCTACAATCTTCGTCAATTGCTCAATGGTATCAGCTTCACTGATGCCCATCGTGCGTTGATTAGACACCTGATAAATATGACCTAATGCTTCTGAACCTTCGCCATATAAACCGCGCACAGAATAGCCAAGCTGAACAATACTGCGAACGAGACGATTAATGCGACCAGTCATTGCTAATGCAGGAAGATGGAGCATAACAGAGGCACGTAAGCCGGTGCCCACATTCGTTGGACATGCAGTTAAGTAGCCAAAAGATTCATTAAAAGCAAAAGGTTGCTTTTCATCAATAGCATCATCAATGCATTCTGCATGGTGAAAAGCATCTATTAAGTTCAGACCCGCCTCCATAGTTTGTATACGTAAATGGTCCTCTTCATTAACCATGATTGCTACCGATGCGTCATCGGATACAAGTAAGCTACGATACGGCAATTTTTCAGCCATAACAGGACTAATCAAATGTTTTTCCACAAGAATAGCACGCTCTGTATCGGATAATTTATCAAGACTAATACAGTAATAATCTTGATTGTCAGAATCTTTTAACGTAGTAACCAATCCACGTGCAATGGAATCAACATGATGTAGAGCTGATTCATCATTTTTATTGGTAAATAATGTATCTCTAAAATTTCTAGCTAATCGTACACGACTAGAAATAACGATATGATCTGAATCGGATGGCGTATGTTGGAGCCATTTACTAAGGGCTGCATCTAAAATATTATCAAACATACTATCCTCCTCAATTTTCTTTACTATCGACCTTCGATTCTAAAGCTTTGATTTTATCTCTAATTTGAGCAGCTTCTTCAAAGTTTTCATCACTGATGGCCGTCTCTAATTGACGTCGTAATTGCTTAATTTCATATTGCGCTTTAAATACATTATGTCCTTGGTTCGGTACGCGTCCTTCATATTCAATGGACCCTTGAATGCGTTGAACCAATGATGCAATCTGATTTTTAAAACTTTCATAACAACTAGGACATCCAAATTTCCCAAATCGATTAAAATCTTCAAATGTATTTCCACAATTTGGACAGCGTTTCATCTGCTGTGATTGCAACATATGGTCTGGGTACACCATATTCTTAAAAAAATCATTGGAGAAAAAGTCATTGTCCCAAATATCATTTACGAATGAACTAAAGGGAGATAACTTACCATCATTTTGTAATTTATTAGCACAGGACGAACATAAATGTTGTTCTGTTTTTTGATTATTTACGATATTTGTCATATGCACTGTTGCTTCGTTTGTATGGCAATGATCGCATTTCATATGACATCACTCCTTCCGCAATGTCTCTATCATGGATGCATAAAGATTGCGAATAGCATCATTTCTAGATTCATAATCTACATGTTCAATGATGCTGGCAAATGAATTATGCATCATTTGAGCCTCGCGCTTTGTAATTTTATTATCTTGTAACAATTGAAATAAAGATTGATCAACATCGCGCAAATCGATTAACCGTTCCACGCGATTTGGACCTTCATAGATATGATAGGTTGTCACTGCTGGTACCATATTAGAAGATTCTGGTTGTAACTTACGAATTCTAATATATCCACCTAATCCACGTCTAGATTCAACATCAAACCCTCGTTCATTAGAAAAACGCGTACTCAATACATAGCTAATCTGAGATGGTGCACAATCTAATTCATCGGCTAACTCATTTCTCTTTAAAATCAATTTTTCTTGTTCTTCTGTCAATTTATTAAGTATAAATTTTTCTATTTTATCAGCTATAACGCTCATAATAACACCTCTTTATAAATTTATCTCTTAATTTGTCTTTTTGTTCTTTTAATATAACTTTATTATATTTGACTATTTGACTATTGTCAAATAAAAAGTCAAATTTTTATAAATTATTATTTGACTATTACCAAAATACGTAAATTTATTGCATGAATTGCGCTACCAAATCAATGTATATATATAAATTTTTCTACGAATAGACTAATACAAGAATTCAATGTATAATAGTAAAGATATAATAGCGTATGTACGAAAGAAGGTGCTACAATGGCAGATGCATTAGGTCATCAATTATTACTAGATTTATATTCTTGCAATGAAGAATCCCTCTCTTCCGCTGCAGCCGTACAAGAAAGTGTAGCTGCTGCATTTGAGTTAGCAGATATTGAGTTAGACGAAATAAACTATCAAGTTATGGATGATGAAATTGTCGTTCTTGCTATTGCAAAACAATTTCACTTCACATTACATGCCTATCCGGAATTGGGTTATGTAGCAGTTGATTTATTCGCCTTCAATCGTACTCTACCACTTACACAATTTATGAAATCCTTACGTCAATCATTTGGTTCTGAAAAGGTAAAAGCAACCACGGTCCAACGTGGCGATTTTGGGAACGAACGAGATATGAAACCGCGTCGCAAAACAAAAATTACAACACTCGGTCGCGTATTCCGTACACGTATCCAATTAAAACAAACTGGGGGCAAACTCAAAAAACAAAGCGCTAAGGTTATCAAATCATTAGCTAAAAAAAGTGGCCTAAAAAAATAACATAAGAAAAATCTAAAAGACCTTGCTCAATACGAACAAGGTCTTTTTACTGCGCCAAAAAGGCTAGAGACGAATCTCTAGCCTTTTAATATGAACGTTTATAGTCTTATCTACGAACAAGCATTTCCTCTAGGTCTAAGGTCATAACAATATCATCTACATCATCGCAAAGATATTCTGCATTTGCATCGTTTAACTCTGTTTCAGTACCATATCCATAGGTAACACCTATAGATATACAGCCTAATTCATTGCCTGACTCAACATCGTATTTTCTATCTCCTACCATGTATACAAGACGACGTCCCGTGTCATCAGTTAAGGGATTACCACACAATTCGATGGCCTTTTGAAGAATCTCTTTCTTATGAACCAAGCCTTCTTTGTAATTGGCACCTACAATGACATCAAAGTATGGTGTAATAGAGAAATGATCTAAAATTTCGCGTGCATACACTTCTGGCTTAGCCGTAGCCAAGGCCACAGTATAATGCTCATTTTTAACCTTGTCCAATAAGTCGATGATGTTAGGATACAATTGATTTTCGAATTTACCAATGGTACCATAGCGTTCACCAAACTTTTTATATACTTTTTCTGCTTCTTCTAATGACATGCCACAGTGTTCTTGAAATGAATCTACAAGTGGAGGGCCTAAGAACAACAACAATGTTTCACGAGGTGGAATTTCATATCCAAAGAATTCGAGTGCATATGTGACACTCTTCAAAATTCCTTCTTCTGAATCTGTTAAGGTTCCATCCAAGTCAAAAATAATGGTCTTATTCATAATTATTTCTTTAAAGCCTCTTTTAATGTATGCCATGCTAATACAGCACATTTTACACGAGCAGGCATATTAGAAATATTTTGTAAGGCCATAGCATCTTCCAAATCTTCAAGCTTAGATTCGTCGGTAACCTCTTTTTTAATCATACCCAAGAATAATTCTACCAAACGCAATGCTTCTTCTACAGATTTACCCTTGATAATATCGATCATCATAGATGCTGAAGCTTGGCTGATAGCACAACCAGAGCCTGTGTACGCTGCATCTTTAATAATGCCATCTTGTACATCAATTTGTAGCGTCAAATCATCACCACAACTTGGATTGTGGCCATGTTCGGAAGCAGTAAATTCACTTAACTCACGTTTATTACGCTTATCTTGATTATGTTCCAAAATAAGTTCCGTATACAATTGATCCATTTCCATGTGAATGTCTCCTAATCTTTAAAGCCCATTACCGAACGGACAGTTTTTAATACTTCTAAGAATGCATCTAAATCTTCTTTGCGCGTGTATAAATACATGCTGAGGCGTGTGGATGCGGCTACGTGAAAGAATGCGCCCAAAGGTTGTGCACAATGATGTCCAGAGCGTACACAGATGCCTTTGGAATCAAGGATGGTCGCTACATCATGAGGATGTACATCATCTATTGTGAAAGCAATAACACCATGTTTCTCACGAGGATTTTGAGAGCCCAATACGTGAACATGAGGAATTTCAAGCATCTTAGGCAATACATAGGATACCAATTCTTCTTCATGTGCTTCAATAGCATCCATGCCGAAAGATTCAAGATAATCAATAGCGGCATGTAACGTTACAGCACCATGAGCATTTGGTGTACCAGCTTCGAATTTATATGGTAATTCATTGAATGTAGTAGATTGTTCTTTTACATATTCAATCATATCACCACCGAGTAAGAATGGTGGCATTTTTTCAAGTAATTCTCGTTTCCCATATAGCACACCAATACCTTGAGAGGCGCACATTTTATGGCCAGAGAATACGAAGAAATCACAGTCCAAGGCTTGTACATCCACCTTCATATGAGGTGTAGACTGAGCTCCGTCAAGAACGACAATAGCCCCTACAGAATGAGCTTTTTCAGTCAATTCTTTCACAGGGAATTCCATGCCAAGAACATTGCTCACATGGGCAAATGCCACAATTTTAGTACTTTCATCAATCTTATTGATTTCACCATCTTTCAAATGGCCCGATTCATCTAAGTACATATACTCTAATGTAGCACCTGTTTTCTCAGCAACATATTGCCATGTAACAAGATTGGCATGATGTTCTGCAACAGTAATGACAATCTTATCGCCTTTTGTAACAAAATTAGCGCCATAGCTATGAGCGATTAGGTTCATCGATTCCGTACTATTACGGGTAAAGACAACCTCTTCTCGCTCACGGGCATTGATAAACTCAACAACGCGGTCACGTGCATTTTCATACGCTTCCGACGCTTCAATAGCGAGGATATGAGAACCGCGATGTGGATTACCATTGTGATGAAGCATATGGTCTGTAAAACGATCTATTACCATTTGAGGAATTTGCGCCGTTGCACCACTATCTAAGTAGATAAGGCGATGACCATTATGTTCTTTATGTAAAATAGGAAAATCCTTATATGCTTCTGTAATAGGTCTCATAGTTAATCCTCTTAAATCTTATTACGTACTGCAGTTAATGTAGCTTCTTCAATCACGTCATCACCAATGCGATCGATGATTGGTCGAATCATTGATTCTACAATAATATGTTTAGCTTCTACTTCACTAAAGCCACGGCTCATGAGGTAGAACAATTTATTTTGATCAATTTGTCCCGCACTAGCTGCATGATTACCTACTACATTATCTTCTTTACACAATAACAATGGTAAAGAAATAGATTTAACAGTAGGATCTAACAATAAACATGTATCTTCTTCAGCACCTTCAGCGGCAACGGCACCGCGAAGGAAATCCAATGTACCACGGAAAGATTTTTTAGATGTATCGCTTAAGGCACCTAATGTATGAATATCACTAAAGGATTTTTTACCAGCATGTGTCATGAGCATAGCAAAATCAAATTTTTGTTCCTTATTGCCTAAATAAGCAATATCATGAACGATTTTACTAGATTCACCTTGTAAATCATGTTCATAGTTTAGGAAGTTTTCTTTGCCACCAATTTCTACATTGATGTATTCTACATCGGCATTATCCTCTAGTTTTGTATAGCGATGTTCGATATGCTGTACAGTTTCATCTAAAAGATTTACTTTTTTAACAACAACCTTAGCATTAGATTTTACATCGTATTCGTTAAGGTATTGAATATTAGTCGCCTCTTTTGTGCCGCCATCTAAGAAGAATTGTACTTCTACTTGTGCATCTTCTTCGACGATAAATTGGAAACGACTGGCGATACGTGCGCTCGCATCAATGCGAATGCCTACCACTTCTTTTGCCTTAGCAGGCACCTGGATACGATAGCCTTCAGCTTCGTTTACAAGTTTAGCTACGGCCTCAGCATTTGCACCTTTATAATTTGTATTCATCAAAGCTGTACCAGCTGGCAATGGGCTGATAATGGCATCATTACCTTTTACCAATACAGATGTAGTTGTTTCTGATTCTCCCCAAAGACTTGCTGGAGTATGGTTAACACGCAACCATCTAAAGGTAGGTCTAGGAAGTTCATTAAATAGTAATTCGCTCATAGTACCTCCTTAACCGATAGAACCTTCTAATTCAAGATTGATTAGATTATTCATTTCAACAGCGTATTCCAATGGCAATTCTTTAGAAATTGGTTCTACGAAACCACGAACAAGCATTGCACGAGCTTCTTCTTCACTAATACCACGTGTCATAAGGTAGAAAATAGCTTCATCGGAAATACGACCGATTTTAGCTTCATGACCTAAATCAACATTATCATTTTCAACAATGATAGCTGGAATTGTATCAGATTGAGAAATTTCATCCAACATCAAAGATTCACAGGATACAGTTGCTTTTGCATGTTCTGCATTAGGACCAATTTTCAAAAGGCCACGATAAATAGCAGCGCCACCGGATTTGGAGATAGATTTAGAGTTTACATTACTTGTTGTATATGGTGCATTGTGAACCACCTTACAACCAGTATCGAGGAATTGACCTTCACCGGCAAATGTTACGCCTGTAAACTCAGCATGAGCACCTTCGCCATTAAGAATACTCATAGGGTACAAACAGGATACGTGAGAACCAAAGGAACCAGATACCCATTCAATAGTACCACCTTTACCTACAACACAACGTTTTGTGTTGAGGTTGTACATATTCTTAGACCAGTTTTCAATTGTGGAATAACGCAATGTAGCGTTATCCTTAACGAACAATTCTACTGCGCCTGCATGAAGATTGGATACATCGTATTTAGGAGCAGAGCAACCTTCGATAAAGTGTACCTTCGCGCCTTCCTCTACGATGATCATCGTATGTTCGAACTGACCAGCACCTGGTGCATTCAAACGGAAATAGGATTGCAAAGGAATATCCACTTGCACGCCTGCCGGAACATATACAAAGGAACCGCCTGACCAAACGGCACCATGAAGAGCAGCCCATTTATGATCTGTAGGAGGAATCAATGTCATCCAGTATTTTTTTACAATTTCTTCATGTTCATGAAGAGCTGTTTCAATATCAGTATAAATTACGCCTTGTTTTACAAGATCTTCTTGAATGCTATGATATACGACTTCGGAGTCATATTGGGCACCTACACCAGCAAGAGATGTTTTTTCTGCTTCTGGGATACCGAGACGATCAAATGTGCTCTTAATATCGTCAGGTACTTCGTCCCAATCGCCCTTCATATCTACTTTAGGCTTTACATATGTGTAAATATGCTCCATATCTAAGCCAGAAATATCAGGAATCCAATTAGGAATTTCCATACGATTATAAATCTCTAAGGATTTCAAACGGAAGTCAAGCATCCATTCCGGTTCATTTTTATTAGACCAAATTTCACGGATAATATCTTCTGTTAACCCAGCATCAGCAATATAGGAATACTCAAAATTATTCTTTATATCATAGACGCCACGGTCCATATCCGCAACTTGGGTTTTCTTTCTTTCTTCCATGTTGCCTCCTATGCTAATGCTTTGTATGCGTCGTAACCTTTTTCTTCAATTTCACGAACCAATGAAGCATCACCAGTCTTAACGATTTTACCGTTGATCAAAACATGTACAAAATCAGGTTTTAATTTTTGTAAAATTTGATTGTGGTGAGTAATGATTAATACTGCATTATCTTCATTGTGGAAACGATTAACACCTTCGGATACAATGCGAACAGCATCAACGTCAAGACCAGAATCTGTTTCATCAAGGATAGCCAATTTAGGATTTAAAATGGACATTTGAAGAATTTCGTTTTTCTTGCGTTCTCCACCGGAGAAACCTTCGTTTACATAACGTTGTGCATAAGATGTGTCAAAGGACAATTCATCCATTTTTTCTTTCAATTCTTTTTTGAAAGCCAACGCACGTACATTTTCACCAGTAATTGTAGATTTTGCAGTACGGATAAAGTTTTCTACAGTAATACCAGGTACGGAAATTGGGCTTTGGAAGGACATAAAGATACCTGCTTTTGCACGATCATTTACAGCATCTTCTGTAATATCCTTACCATCAAATACGATAGAACCCTTATCAACAGTGTACAATGGATTACCCATGATAGCATTTGCCAATGTGGATTTACCAGCACCATTGGTACCCATTACTACGTGAATCTCACCTTTATTTATTGTTAAATTAATGCCTTTAAGAATTTTCTTTTCTTCTACAGACACTTCCAAATCTTTAATCTGAAGTAATTCAGCCAAAATATTTCACTCCTTCGTATCAGATAATCTGATTATAAGATCAAAACTATATAGTCACATAGAAAAACGGCGGTACGCACAAAGGTGATACCGCCGTATTCTCTCGCCACTTTAGCAAGTATGTGCATAACAATCTATACTCATTATACATTCTTATCTAAATGATAGCAAGATATTCCTACTAAAATATACAGGGATTAGAAAAAATCCCTATATCTCCGTATATCTTATAGTTTATTAATAGTAGTTCTCAACTCTATTTAATTCTCAATATTATAAATTGGAGAAGTCTAATGTACCAAACAAATCATCATATGTTTCGGCACGACGAATTTGCGTAACGGACCCATCTTTGTGCAATAGTAATTCAGCAGAACGCAATTTACCATTATAGTTAAAGCCCATCGAATGACCATGTGCACCTGCATCATGAATGATGATACGGTCACCAATATCAATTTTTGGCAATTCCCGTTGAATAGCAAATTTATCATTATTTTCACACAAGGAACCAGTTACATCATACACATGATCTTTAGGGGCATTTTCTTTCCCCATTACCGTAATGTGATGGTAAGAACCATACAATGCTGGACGCATTAAATTAGCCATACAAGAATCCAAACCGATGTAATGACGATAGATGTCCTTTTTGTGAATAGCTGTGGAAACAAGATATCCAAATGGGCCTGTTACCATACGACCACATTCGTAGGCCAACGCGATATCATTAAGGCCATTTCCTTTAATGATTCGATCATAGGCTTCATGAACACGTTCACCCAATTTTTCAAAGTCAACAGGTGTTTGTTCTGGTTTGTACGCTACGCCTACACCACCACCAAGATCGATAAATTCCACATCGATACCTAATTTTTCCTTAATTTCTACAGCGAGATTAAAGCAGATTTCTGCAGTACCAACTAATCCGTCAATATCAAGCTCATTAGATACAACCATAGTATGTAAACCAAAGTGTTTTACACCCTTCGCTTGTAATTGTTTGTATGCTTCAAATACTTGTTCACGAGTCATACCGTATTTTGCTTCCTCTGGAAGGCCGATAATCGTATTGCCCCCTTCTTTCAAAGGACCTGGATTATAACGAACACAGAATGTATCTGGTAGAGATCCGTGATTTTTTTCTAAATATTCAATATGAGTAATATCATCAAGATTAATAATAGCGCCCATTTCCAAGGCTTTTTTATACTCTACATAAGGTGTGTCATTGGATGTGAACATAATATCATGTCCTGTAATGCCTACCTTTTCGCATAGAAGTAATTCGGCTAAGGAAGAACAATCAGCGCCTACCCCTAATTTTTGCAACACACGCATAATATATGGATTTGGAGTAGCTTTCACAGCAAAATACTGTTTAAAACCCTTATTCCAAGAGAATGCAGAAATAAAACGTTTCATATTATTAACGATACCTTCTTCATCATAAATATGAAATGGAGTCGGATATTTAGCAATAATTGCTTCTAATTGTTCAGATGTAAATGGAACTGTTTTTTGATTCATAATAACCTCTCTACATAGTAAAAGACCCATCTACGATGAGTCTTTTAATTAACTGATTATTTAAATAATGCCTTATCTAAACTATAGCGACCTGCACCAGCAAAGAACAACATAATAGCACCAAATCCCATTTGCGATGGATAATCCCAACTGAAGAAATTACCATTAAGATTCAGTATAGTTGCTACCGCCAATGTGCCTATAATCAAAAGGGAGCCTATACGTGTAAACAAACCTATGACGATAAGAATACCACCAACCATCTCTGCATAGGAGGCAATAGTACCTAGAATTACCTCAAATCCACTTGGCACACCTAAAGCGGATAACATAGCCCCTACCTTATAGAGACCTTGTTCTCCACTTACATATTTTAAGTATCCATGATAGAACATGGAAATACCTAATGCAAAGCGATAGAATAAAAGACCAAAATTAATATAATCAGGTTTACTTTTAAATAAAAAGTTCAACATAGTAACACCTCTTTATTATATAGATATTTTTAGATATAAAAATTATATGCTATATACTAGTGTCTGTCAAACTAAGACTCTTATATGAAATTCTATAGAATTATATCATAAATTGCTTATGAAATCAATTTATCAAGACTTATTCTAAGAATAAAAAATCCTAATGAATGTAGTAAGTTACATTCATTAGGATTTTAATATATTATCTATATGTCGCTAAAAGCAGTTGATTACATCATACCGCCCATACCACCCATTGGAGGCATTGCAGGAGCAGCAGCATTTTCTTCTACTTTATCAGCTACGATTGTTTCAGTAGTCAATACAAGAGATGCGATGGATGCAGCATTTTGAAGAGCAGAACGTGTAACTTTTGCAGGATCCACGATACCAGCTTTTACCATGTCGATGTA
>CAKPXN010000021.1 GCA_934202095.1 uncultured Veillonella sp. | reverse complement strand
ACAAAAAACTATTAGTTGATATAATCTAATCAACTAATAGTTTTTTAAATTTAAGGGGCTGTTTTGTTACAGCCCCTATTTTTATGCATATTGTCAACTTGATATAAAATATAAGTTGATAAAAAACACATATTTTCTTATAATGTAAACAAAGTGTGATTTATTTAGTTGACAATGTAAGTACATGAAGAGGTGAATACTATGAGTCAAATTCGTCAAATCACAGAAATCGGTATTCTAACAGCTATGATTACAATCTTGGGAGCCATTAAGATTCCAAATCTCGTACCAGGCATTGAGTTCCAGCTATCGGCACCACTTGCTGTTGCTATTTGTGCAGCCTTTGGGTTTAAAAAGTACATCATTAGCGGTTGTTTATCTAGCCTTATCGGTTTAGCATTGGGGACACAAAATTTTCTAAGTGTTGCTATTGCTATGCAGTTTAGATTGGTTGTTGGTTTCTTATTATGGATTTGCAAAAATCATATGCTTGGTGTTATCCTAAGTGGTCCTATTGCGTCTACTGTGGCTCGATTAACACTATCTGTCTATGTAGGTAAAGGTGCTCTTGCTATGGTTATGCTCGCTGTACCTGGTATGATTTTTACCGCTATTATGGCACCTATCATGACGGCCGTATTTAAAAAGGTTGTATCAATGGCTACCCATAGTGCACCACGAAAGGTCGTGCGGTAATGGGCTTGTACAGTATTCGTATGCGCGGTGCAGAAGGAGGACCTCATGAAGAAGGTGGCCGCCATATATCTGGAGCTGAGCGCATCGTCGATGAAAGTGATCTAGAATCGGTAGCATCCTCGTTAATTCATCGTGCATTGCATCACAGTAAAGGAAAATCAGATTTTATAAATATTCGTATAGACTCAGTTCGAGATGAAGATATTACGTATGTTGATTGTATTGGTATAGATGAACATAAGACTGAGTCTGTTAAAGAATCTCATGAATTAGCAAAAAAATTATTACAGTCTGTTGTAAGTCATAAAGCCATAGAACATGCTTTCACAGAACTAGTACAACTACCAGGCAATATGCGTGGCGCTATTTTGATGGATGCTAAAACGGGTGTGCGGTTGGATAAAGATTCGATGCGCGGTGTTCGTGTAAGCCATATGGATGCGTGTGGTAACGAAACACGATCTATGAATGTGCACATGCGTGAAGCACTAGTACTAGCTACAAAGGTACAGTCCTGCCCTGGTATTGTAGGAGAACTTTGTTGGTCCGACGATCCAGATTATACAGTGGGGTATGTGGCGTGTAATGGCATATATCATCGCATTCCGAATATGAAAGAAATGGGAAATCCTATCGGGGGCCGCGTATTTTTTGTAGATACCAATAGGCCTATTCGTGAAATTGTCGATTATTTAGAGAATACAACAGTATTGGTACGGTGGTAACGTGGATTATTATCAAGACTTTCAGAAGCAACTAGAGGCTAAAGAACAAGAACAAAATAAGAGAGTGATTAAGACCTATAATCCTGTAGATGCGGTTCGTGTACAACGCGATGACCGTGAGTATATTATGATGGCATCTAATAATTATCTAGGTCTCACTCACGATTCTCGAGTACAACAAGCAGCAATTCAAGCAATTCAACAATATGGAACTGGATCTGGTGGTGCTAGACTCACATCTGGTTCATTTCCGTTGTTTAAGGAATTGGAAATGGCCATAGCCAATTTTAAAGAAACGGACCAATCTCTTGTATTTAACACAGGTTATATGGCTAATGTTGGTACGATTACTGCCTTGATGAATAAACATAGTATTATCATTAGCGATGAACTGAACCATGCTAGTATTATCGATGGGTGTCGCCTTAGTGGAGCTCATATTGAGCGGTATAAACATAAAGATGTAGAACATGCAGAATATATTCTTAAGAATTACAAATCGGCGTATAAAATGATCATTACAGATGGTGTATTTAGTATGGATGGTGATATTGCACCATTGGATAGACTGTGTGAGTTAAGTAAGGAATATAATGCTCTTCTTATGGTAGATGATGCGCATGCAACTGGTGTCATCGGCAATGGACGCGGTACGGCTCATCATTTTGGTCTTACCGATGTAGATGTACAGCTTGGTACCTTGAGCAAGGCTTTAGGTTCAGTTGGTGGCTATGTAGCGGGGCGTAAAGAATTGATAGAATACCTGATTAACTATAGTCGTAGCTTTATATTTTCTACAGCTTTATCGCCGACGGATATCGGTGCAGCCTTAGAGGCCCTACGAATTGTACGAGATGAACCAGCTGTGGTCGATACATTACGTGACAATACTATGTATATGACACATAAATTACAGGCTATGGGCATTGATTGTGATGATGAAACACCGATATTTCCAATTGTAGTAGGCGAGAATGATCGAGCCTTAACATTGGCCCGTGAGTTAGAAGAACGAGGCATTATTATTACAGCCATTCGACCTCCTACGGTTCCTGTTGGTGAAAGTCGCTTACGCATGACGGTTACAGCTGCTCATAGTAAGGAACAACTTGATTATGTAGCACAAACGCTACATGAATTACTTGTTGACATGAATATACATTAGGGGTATGATAGATAAACCAACAAACCCATGGGGATGTAAAGGTTTCGACAGGGGCGAGTGTGGTATAGATAGCGAGTCGGCGTTCCATTGGGCCGTTAAACGGTGGGAAAACATTTAAACGCAGAAGAAAATTTTGCATTAGCTGCATAAGCTACGTCCCTCATACTTGTGCCTACCAAGTGTGAATGGACGTCAAACCGTAGGCTGGCTTAATTTAGTCGTTCATATGAATTAGGCGAGACAACATGAACTGGAGTGCTGTAGTTTGTCTGTGAACGATAGGTACTTGAGACTTAAATCATAGACTGTGCTCGGAGAAGTCTATATGGCAACGCTTTTGGACAGGAGTTCGACTCTCCTCATCTCCACCATGAGATGATTCATACCGAAGATTTAGTATCTTATGATGATACAAAATCTTCGGTATTTTTTGTTTTGTACACAAATTTTAATGAAAGTCAACTATATATAGTGTGAAATTGTACACAATTAAACATATAAAAATATAGATAATATCTAGCTTTATTAATGGTTTATAGGATATAGAAATCTTGACTATCCAATGGGAATAAAGTACAATATATTGAGAAATTTATGAATTTGGATCTTATAAATTTAGTGTTATGAAAAGGAGTACATGTAATGAAGTCTCGATATTCACGCATGTTAGCAGTATTGGCAGTATCCGCATTACTGGTGGCAGGCTGTGGTAGTCAACAACAGCAATCAGCTGATGTGGCGGTAAATTCGTATAAAATCGTATCGCAAAACGCACAAGTTGATCAAACCTATACGGGTACGGTTAAGGCAGAAAATTCTGTGGCTGTACATGCTCGTGTTACTGGTTATGTGGTGGAAAAATTTGTTAAAGGTGGGGACCAAGTTGTAGCTGGTCAACCTTTATATCGCATCGACTCTCGCCAATATGAATCCAATGTAGCAACAGCGGAAGCTAATGTAGCAAGAGCCAATGCAGATTATCAAAATGCAGAAACTGATTTAGGTCGTTATGAAACATTGGCAAGTCAAGATGCGATTGCACGCCAACGCGTAGATACTCAACGTTCAGCTGCAGAGCAAGCTAAAGCAGCAGTAGAAGCACAACAAGCAGCATTGAAGATTGCGCAAGATAACTTAGGTGATACTATCATTTATGCACCATATTCAGGTACATTGAGCATGGATGCTGTCGATATAGGCACATTTGTTAATGCAGGATCCACAACATTAGTAACCATCGATTCTGTAGATCCTATTTTCGTCGAATTTAGTATGACTGAACAAGAGTATCTTGAATTTATGGCTACTCGTTCTGGTGATGAAAACAGCGGTCTTAATTTGAAATTACGCTTAGCTGATGGTAAGGAATATAACCAAGTAGGTTCTGTTGTTCAAGCGGCAAGAACATTAGATCCTTCTACAGGCAAGCTTATTTTGAAAGCTTCCTTCCCTAACCCTGACCATTTATTGTTACCTAATATGTTTGCTACCGTTATTTCTCCTGGTGAAAAATTAACGGATGCCATTTTGGTACCTACAAAAGCTATTTTACAAATTATGGATAAAAAGTTTATCTATGTTATCGGTCAAGATGGAACAGTATCTCAAAAGGCTGTTGAACTTGGTGGCACTACAGGGGCTTTCACAATCGTTAAATCTGGCCTTGTAAATGGTGACGAAATCGTTGTAGATGGTTTAACTAAGGTTAAAAATGGTGCAAAGGTACAAGCCACTGAATTGTCTAAAACGCAAATTGAAACAGCTAAACAATAGGAGGTAAGACGTGTCGAAATTCTTTATTAATCGACCTATCTTTGCCATTGTTATTGCCATCATGATTACATTGGCTGGCCTTATTTCAATGGTTAACCTTCCGATAGCTCGATATCCACAAATCTCTCCGCCATCGGTACAAGTTAGTACCGCCTATACAGGTGCTACAGCACAAGTCGTAAATGATACGGTGGCCAGTGTTATTGAAACACAAATCGTTGGGGTACAGGACTTAGACTTTATGACCTCTACAAGTTCCAGTAATGGTACATATTCTTTGTCACTCCAATTCAATCAAGGTAGCGATGCCGATATGGATACGGTTAATACACAAAACCGTGTACAAGCAGCGCTAGCTCAATTGCCATCTGAGGTTCAACAAGTAGGGGTAACCACAACAAAATCCTCTGGAGATATGGCGTATATTTTCTCCTTGAACTCTCCTAATGGTACATTTGATAGTACATTCCTTAAAAACTATGGTACAAACTATTTGATGGATGCCATTAAGGGCGTAAAGGGTGTAGGTTCCGTTCAGGAATTCGGTTCTGACTACGCAATGCGCATTTGGCTAGATCCTAGTAAGATGCAAAAATTGGGTGTTACTCTCTCAGAAGTAACAGCCGCTATTAAGAGCCAAAACGTTCAAGCAGCGGCTGGTACAGTTGGTAAAAATCCTACCAATGGTGAGCAAGCATTCCAATATCCAATTAAAATTGATGGTCGTCTTGTGACAGAGCAACAATTTAGCAACATTGTTATCAAAAACTCTAATGGTACTGTATTACACTTAAAAGATATTGCTCGTATCGATGTAGGGGCTAAGGGTTATGATTTTACTCCTAAAGCTTCTTATCGTGATAAAAATGCAAAATCTGGTGAAGTTCTATTTGTTGAACATCGTCCAACTGCAGGTTTTGCCGTTTCCTTACAAAATGATGCGAATGCATTAGAAACGATTGCTAATGTTCAAAAAATCTTAGCAGAACAATCCAAATCGTTCCCGCAAGATTTGGAATATCATGAAGTCGTAGATAATACAAAATTCGTACGTGCTTCTATTAATGAAGTGGAACATACATTCTTTGAAGCATTATTGCTCGTGCTCATCGTAGTATATGTGTTCTTGCAATCTTGGCGCTCTACATTGATACCTATGATTGCAGTACCTGTTTCTTTACTTGGTACATTTGGTGCCTTTGTTTTGTTAGATTTCTCCATCAATACATTAACATTATTTGCCATGGTATTGGCTATCGGCCTTGTCGTCGATGATGCTATCGTAGTAGTAGAAGCCGTTGAATATGAACTCAAGTATAATGGCTTATCCCCAAAAGAAGCTGCCATTGCGGCCATGAAAAATGTACAAGGCCCAGTTGTTGGTATCGCCTTCGTATTGGCTGCCGTATTCGTACCTGTCGCATTTATGGGCGGTATGACCGGTATATTGTATAAGCAATTTGCCTTGACCATTGCCGTATCTGTAGCTATTTCAGCTATTGTGGCTTTAGTATTAACACCTGCACTTTGTGCGACGATGTTAAAACCACATGTACAAAAAGAACGTGAAGATTTCGTTCACCGTCAACTTAATAAATTCAATCGTGGTCTTGAACGCTTTAGCGATTGGTATGGTAAAGTGTTAGCTCGTTTGAGTCATCGCTTGAGTTTAACCGTGATTACATTACTCGTTTTTGCCGCTGGTACAGGTATTGTATTCCATTTCTTGCCTACAAGTTTCGTACCTGCAGAAGATAGTGGATATTTCTTAATTGCAGTAAATGAACCACCAGGTGCAACGTCTGCACGTACTGTAGAAACGCTAGATAAAATCAAAGATTTCTTAGAACAAACACCGGGCATTAAAGATAATGTAGAACAAGTATTTACTGTTTCTGGATTTGACCTTTTAGGTGGCGGTCAAAAATCTAGTGCCGGTGCTTCCTTTGCGGTCTTAAAAGATTGGGATCAACGTAAGTCTTCTGATCAGTCCGTAAATGCTATGATTGGCGCTGTATTTGGATTTGCTGCTAAAAATATTCCAGAAGCAAGTGTGGTAGCATTAAATCCACCATCCATTCCAGGTCTTGGTAACACTGGTGGTTTCCAAATGTACATTATCAATAAGGCAGGGGATAGTCCTGAGGTTATGGCCGAACGTGCACAAGCATTTATTGCAGAAGCTCGTACTAATCCAGCTATCCAAACGATTTACACCACATTCGATACAGCTACACCTTCCTTACAGTTCCAAATTAATCGTGAAAAAGCAGCTCAAGATGGCGTTGCTTTACCTGATATTTTTACAGCTTTACAAGGCTTCTATGGTAGTATCCAAGTCAACGATTATACATCGTATGGTAAAAACTATAAGGTTATTGTTCAAGCAGATGATGCATTCCGTCAAAATGCAGATAACTTGAATATGCTCGCTGTTCGTAATAGCAAGGGCCAAATGGTTTCCATTGCTAACTATATTACGAAGGAAAAAACGGGTACACCATCATCTATTACGCGTTTTGATAATGCGATGGCTGTACAAATCGGTGGGTCTCAAGCACGTGGTTATTCCTCAGGTGATGCTATTGCAGCATTAAAAGATGCGGCTGCTAAAACATTGCCACAAGGGTATACATATGATTGGGGCGGACAAACGCGTGAAGAATTAAAAGCCGGCTCTCAAACACTCCTAATTCTAGGTCTTGGTTTGACATTCGTATTCTTAATTCTTGCAGCATTGTATGAATCTTGGAAGGTTCCATTCGCTGTACTATTCTCCGTACCATCTGGTATGATTGGTGCTGCATTAGTACCATTTTTATTGAACTTTACCGGTCGATTCCAATTAGCAAATGATATTTACATGCAAATTGGTTTGTTAACATTGGTAGGCTTGGCTGCGAAGAATGGCATTCTGATCATCGAATATGCGAAGATTCGTGTTGATGAACGCGGTATGGATATCGTCGATGCGGCTATTGAAGCGGCTAAGATCCGTTTGCGTCCAATCTTGATGACTTCCTTTGCATTCATCTTTGGTGTATTGCCATTGGCAATTTCTACTGGTGCCGGTTCTGGTGCTCGTACATCAATGGGTATCACGGTAGTAGCAGGTATGACAACCGCTACATTCTTTGGTATCTTTATCATTCCAATGCTTTTCATCATCATTGAAAAGATTGGCCCTGGATTCTTTACAAAACGTAAAAAGAATCACTAAATCCAAATTTCATAACACAAATTAAACACGCTTATAACATAGCTTATAGGCGTGTTTTTTTGACTGTTTTATGGTATAATATCCTAGTTAAAACGATTTAATTATCGCATGGGCGATATTGTGAAATATTTATATAAAAGAGGTATAAACATGAGTGATGTAAAAACATTTGTGGCTGGTCATAAAAGCCCTGATACTGATTCTATTTGTTCTGCTATTTCTTATGCTAATTTGTTGACACAAATGGGTACCCCTGCAACTCCTGTATGTGCTGGTGATGCGAATAAGGAAACTAAATACGCGTTGGAACATTTTGGCTTCGAACACCCACAAATCGTTACAAACTGGGAAGAGTTTGCTCCTAATGGTGGCGATTTATACTTAACTGACCACAATGAATCCAAGCAAATCATCGATGGTTATAAATCCATGAATATGTGTGGTGTTATCGATCATCACCGTATTGGTGATTTCGAAACTGATGGCCCTGTATTCATTCGCATGGAACCAGTAGGTTGTACAAATACAATTTTGACTAAACTTTACATTGAAAATAATCAAGAAATTCCTAAGAATATTGCTGGTTTAATGTTGTCTGCTATTATTTCTGATACTGTATTGTTCCGCTCTCCAACATGTACAGAAACAGACAAGAAAATGGCTCATAAACTAGCTGCCATCGCTGGTGTAGATATCGAATCCTATGGTTTAGAAATGTTGAAAGCTGGCGCAGATATTTCTGATTTAACAAATGATGAAATCGTGCGTACAGATATGAAGGAATTCTCTGAAGCAGGTCAAACAATTTCTATCGGTCAAATTTCTGTTATGGATACAACTGATGTATTGGCTAAACAAGCTGAATTAGTAGCTGCTTTAGAAGCTCTTCGTACAGCTAATGGCTATGCTGCATCCTATATTATGGTTACCAATATTCTTGATGAAAGCACAACATTGATCTATAGCGGTGATGTAGAATCCGTTGTAGTGAACGCATTTGGTAAAGATGTAAAAGATAATGCTGTATTCTTACCAAATACAATGTCCCGTAAGAAACAAATTGTACCTCCAATTTTAGGAGCTATGAAATAATAAAGGATATAGACATATCATGGTAATAAAAACGTTGCTCTTGCAACGTTTTTATTATATGTGATGGTCATTTATAATTACTCATTTTATGTTATAGATAAGGAGATACCATGCAATCATTGTTAGATGGCTTGAATCGGGAGCAACAACAAGCCGTACAACATACCGAAGGCCCACTATTGATTTTAGCAGGTGCAGGATCAGGGAAAACAAAGGTATTAACTGTACGTATAGCATATTTACTAGCTCAAGGTGTAAATCCTTATGAAATCTTAGCCATCACATTTACCAATAAGGCGGCTAAGGAAATGAAAAGCCGTGTTGAAGGACTTGTTGGTGATGTAGCTAACCGAATTTGGCTAAGTACATTCCACAGCTTTTGTGCTAAATTTTTACGCTTTGAATTAGATAATTTTTTAGGTTATAACAGCAATTTTACAATTTATGATACATCTGACTCTCAAGTCGTTATAAAGGCAGCGTTGAAGGCCCTTAATCTGGACGATAAATATTATCCTGTAGGTGCCATGATTAGTGCTATTTCCGATGCGAAAAACAAATTGATGTTCGCTTCAGATTATAGAAAACAAGCGCGTGACTTTTACCAACAAAAGGTAGCTGATGTATATGAATACTACGAACGAGAGTTGCGTAAAAACAATGCATTAGATTTCGATGATTTATTGCTAGTAGCTGTTAAATTATTACAATCTAACGCTGCTGTGTTAGAAAAATACAGCAAACGGTTTAAGTATGTTATGATCGACGAATATCAAGATACGAATCACGCTCAATATTTATTGGCTTATTTATTATCCTCGTATTGGAAGAATATCGCCGTCGTAGGTGATGCTGACCAAAGTATTTACGCTTGGCGTGGTGCAGATATTCAAAATATCCTCGATTTCGAAAAGGATTATCCAAATTGTACATCTATTAAATTGGAGCAAAACTACCGTTCTACAAAGATTATTTTGGATGCAGCTAATGCTGTTATCGATAATAACGAAGGTCGTCCAGAAAAGAACCTTTGGACCGATAAGGTAGAAGGGGCCAAAATTCAACACTTTACGGCTCAATCGGAACACGAAGAGGCTGCTTTCATAGGCGATACAATCGTAAAAAAACACGATATTCACGGCGTACCGTATGGTGATATGGCCATCTTATATCGTACTAATGCACAATCCCGTGTGCTAGAAGAAGCGTTGATTAAACGTGCTTTACCGTACACTATGGTAGGTGGCACTAAGTTCTATGATAGAAAAGAAATCAAAGACGTGCTCGCCTATTTGCGCGTATTATATAATCCGTTTGATGATTTAAGTTTGTTGCGTATTATCAATGTACCAAAGCGTAGTATTGGTGCTACTACGGTATCTAAATTGCAAGATTATGCCCGTGAAAATGGTACATCCCTATTTATGACCTTAACGCAATTGCATTTGGTTGACACCATTAAGGGGAAAACAAAGGAAAAACTTGAGGAATTCGGTATTTTAATCTTTACACTTGTTGCGGAAATGGATGATAAATCCGTTCTTGATATTTTAGAGGCCATCCTTGATCGAACTGGTTACTTGGCTCAACTAGAGGAAAGTACGGATCCACAAGACCAAGCACGGGCAGAAAATATCGGTGAATTATTATCTGTAGCAAAGGATTTCCAAGATACAAATCCAACGGGTACTGTTGAGGATTTCTTAGAACAAGTGGCCTTAGTAAACGATGTTGATTCTTTTGAACAAGAGGAATCTAAGGTTACCTTAATGACATTGCATGCTGCTAAAGGTCTTGAATTCCCTATTGTATTCCTTGGTGGCTTAGAAGAGGGCTTATTCCCACATAGTCGTACCTTGATGAATCCAGAGGAAATCGAAGAAGAACGACGTCTCGCATACGTAGGAATTACGCGTGCTGAGAAGGAATTATTTATTTCTAATGCTACAACCCGTACCGTATTCGGTCGCACTAGCAGTTATTTACCGTCTCGTTTCATCGATGAAATTCCGGCGGAACTCGTCGATAGTTTACGTGCAAAACGAAGAATTCCTGATGATATTAAACCAACAGTGCCAAGACATATGTCGGTCGCTAGTCGCCCTGTCACAAAACCGATTATTCGCAATGAAGTTATTGCTGATTGGAAGGTTGGGGATACTGCTATTCACAGCAAATGGGGGAATGGTAAGGTTGTTAATGTTTCCGGTGAAGGGGCTGGCATGAAGTTGACCATTGAATTCCCTACACAAGGTGTTCGTGTAGTTATGGCTAAGTTTGCACCTGTCAAAAAAGGTTAGAACAATCATTGTATGATATAGAGGATAATTATGAATCCTAAAGATAGAATAGAACAATTACAAAAAGAACTGACTCATGCGCAGTATCTATATTATGTAAAAGATAATCCGACGATGAGCGATTTTGAATATGATCAAAAATATCGTGAGCTCGTTGATTTAGAAACGGCACATCCTGAATATATTGTGCCATCGTCTCCGACACAGCGGGTTGGCATCAAAGCGGATGGTCCTTTTGAAAAGGTGGTCCATGGTAGACCTATGCTTAGCTTATCCAATGTGTTTAGTGCAGATGAAGTGCGTGCCTTTGACCAACGGGTAACGAAGGAATTGGGACATCAAACAAAGGCCTATGTGGTGGAATTAAAAATTGATGGCTTAGCTGTTAATTTGCATTATGAGAATGGCATCTTTGTTCGTGCTGTCACACGTGGTGATGGCAAGGTGGGGGAAGATGTAACGGCCAATGTGCGTACCATCAAATCCATTCCTTTATACCTAGAAAATGCGCCAGAATTTATCGAAATTCGCGGTGAAGCGTACATGCCGCATAGCGAATTTAAGCGTATCAATGAAGAACGCGATGAAGAAGGATTGCCTACCTTTGTCAATCCTCGCAATGCGGCGGCAGGCTCCTTGCGTCAACAGGATCCTGCTATCACAGCGAGTCGTAACCTTGCGTTCTTTGCCTATGCCATCGGTTCTGAAAGCGGAGCCAATATTCATACGCAAGAGGAATTGTTACATACATTGGAAAATTTCCATTTTTCTGTAAATCCTCATTATCGTGTATGTAAGACCGTAGACGAGGTCATTGATGCCATTAATTATTGGGGTGAAAAACGCCATGAATTGCCATATGATACCGATGGTATGGTTATCAAGGTCAATGACTTTGATGACCAAGAGATGTTAGGCTCAACGGCTAAAGATCCTAAGTGGGCTACGGCTTACAAATATCCTCCAGAAGAGGTGGAAACGATTGTTAAAGATATTACCATCAATGTGGGCCGCACTGGTGTATTGACGCCGACTGGAGAACTAGAACCTGTATTTGTATCCGGCACTAATGTGAGCCGTGTTACACTACATAACCAAGACTTTATCACAGAAAAAGACATTCGCATTGGTGACCATGTCCTCATTCACAAGGCGGCTGAAATCATTCCAGAAGTCATTCGTGTATTGCCTGAAAAACGTATGGGCAGTGAGGTTCCTTTCACAATTCCTAATCATTGTCCTGTATGTAATAGCCCCGCAGTACGCCGCGATGGCGAAGCGGCCATTCGTTGCACTAACAAACACTGTCCAGCTATTGAAAAGGAACAAATCATTCACTTCGCATCTCGCGATGCTATGAATATCGATGGCCTTGGCCCAAGCATTGTAGAAAATTTAATCAATGAAAAATTGATTGCCAATGTAGTCGATTTATATCATTTGACTACGGAATCCATTATGGCTATGGACCGTATGGGCAAAAAATCGGCAGATAATCTTGTGAAAGCCATCGCAGATTCTAAATCTCGTGGATTAGATCGGGTCCTATTTGGCCTTGGTATTCGACTCATCGGTTCTAAAGCAGCTGGTACGATTGCTAATGTTGTAAAGTCTATGGATAGATTCCTAACCATTACTAAGGATGAATTAGTAGCTGTAGAAGAAATCGGTCCTACCATGGCAGATAGCATTATCGAATATCGAGAAGACCCTCAACATATTGAAATTATCAAGGGCTTGATTGATGCTGGTCTAAAAATGGACGTAGATGTACAAGAAGCCGATGGTAATGAAATGGAAGGGGAAACCGTTGTTCTTACTGGTAAACTGGAGGTTATGGGGCGCAGTGAAGCTGGTAAACTATTAGAAAAACATGGTGCGAAGGTGACCGGATCCGTATCTAAAAAAACAACACTCGTTATTGCTGGTGAGGATAGTGGCAGTAAATTGACGAAAGCGAATGAACTTGGTATTCGCGTCATTAATGAAGAAGAATTTACTGAATTATTACGTGATTTAGGTGAATTATAATCCTTTATTTTGAAAATAAAACCTATTTGCTTTATAATAATAAGATATGAAAGGATGTGGACCGATGAAAATCAGCCAAGAGGAAATTAAGAAAATCGCTTTACTGTCCCGATTAGAAGTAAAAGAAGATAAAATGGCTAGCGTTGAGAAGGAATTATCCGATATCTTAACGTATGTAGCAGAGTTAAATGAATTAGAATTAGATGATGTAGAAGTAATGGCTCATGCTGTTCCTTTACATAATGTGTTTAGAGAAGATGAGACTAAACCTTCTTTAGACCACGACTTAGCATTGTCTAATGCACCTGAAGAAGAAGATGGGTACTTTAAGGTACCACGCGTTGTACAAGAATAGGAGGTTTCACTGTGGCAACAATTCATGAATTACACACTAAATTAGTGAACAAAGAAATCAGTGCTGTCGAATTAACAAATGCAGTGATTAGTCACAAAGCAAAAGTGGAACCAGAGGTACATGCGTATTTATCTGATTCCCACGAACTAGCATTAGCATCTGCAAAAGCTGTTGATGAAGCTATTGCAAAGGGTGAAGCTATTTCCCCATTAGCAGGTATTCCTGGTGCTATTAAGGATAATATTTGTATTAAAGATCAACCTGCTACATGTGCATCTAAAATGTTGGAACATTTCATTCCTCCATATAATGCATCCGTTATTGAACGATTACAAGCTAATCACTTGGTTAGCTTAGGTAAACTCAACATGGACGAATTTGCCATGGGCGGTTCTACAGAAAATTCTGCATTAGCTAAAACAGCTAATCCATGGAATTTAGAATGCGTACCAGGCGGTTCTTCCGGTGGTAGTGCAGCGGCAGTATCCAGCGGTTCTGCTATCTGGGCATTGGGCTCCGATACAGGTGGTTCTATCCGCCAACCAGCATCCTTCTGTGGTGTGGTAGGTATGAAACCAACCTATGGTAATGTATCTCGTTATGGTTTGATCGCCTTTGCATCTTCCTTGGATCAAATTGGACCTGTTACGCGTGACGTAACTGATGCTGCATTGGTATTAAATGCCATTGCTGGCCATGACCCTAAAGACTCTACATCCATTCCTGGTGAGCGTGTAGATTATACAAAAGCGCTTGTTAATGATGTTAAGAATTTGAAAATTGGTGTGCCAAAAGAATTCTTTGGCGATGGTCTTAATGCAGAAGTACGCAAGGCTATCGATGAAGCTATCGAAACGTATATAAAATTAGGTGCTGAAATCGTTGAGGTTTCCTTACCTAGCACAAAATACGCTTTGTCTGCATACTATATCATCGCATTGGCTGAAGCAAGTTCCAACTTGGCTCGTTATGATGGTGTAAGCTATGGTTTGCGCATGCCTGCAGATAATTTGGTAGAAATGTCTACTAAAACTCGTACAGAAGGCTTTGGCCCAGAAGTACAACGTCGTATCTTGCTCGGTACCTATGTATTGAGTGCAGGTTATTATGACGCATACTATTTGAAAGCCCTTAAAGTACGTCGCGTTATCAAAAATGAATTCGATGCAGCCTTCTCCAAGGTTGATTTGTTATTGGCTCCAACAGCTCCTAACACAGCGTATAAGTTTGGTGAAAAAATCAATGACCCATTAGCTATGTACTTAGAAGATATTTGTACAGTTCCAGCTAACTTAGCAGGTATTCCTGGTATTAGCATTCCTGCGGGCATGAGTAGCGATAACTTGCCAATCGGCTTGCAATTATTGGGTCCTGCAATGGGCGAAGAAACATTGTTACGTGCCGCTTTCACATTCGAACAAGCACGTCCAGATTGTCAATTAGTAGCACCAACTGGGGAGGTTTCTCTATGAGTAGTAAATACGAAACAGTCGTTGGTTTAGAGGTTCATACAGAGCTTAAGACTAAGTCTAAAATCTTCTGTGGTTGTACCACTGAATTCGGCGGTGATCAAAATACACATGTATGCCCAGTATGTCTAGGCTTACCTGGTGCTATGCCTGTGTTGAATAAACAAGTAGTAGAATTTGCCATCAAAGTAGGTTTAGCGTTGAATTGTGAAATTCTTAAATTCAACAAATTTGACCGTAAAAACTACTACTATCCTGATTTGCCTAAAAACTATCAAACATCTCAATACGATTTGCCAATTTGCTTGAATGGTCACTTAGACATTGAAGTAAATGGTGAAACTAAACGCATCGGTATCACACGCATTCACATGGAAGAAGACGCTGGTAAATTGGTTCATAGCGGTAATACGATTTCCGACTCCAATTCTTCTAATGTTGACTATAACCGTACAGGCGTACCTCTCCTTGAAATCGTATCTGAACCAGATATTCGCTCCGGTGCAGAAGCGAAAGCATACGTTGAAAAATTGCGTTCCATTTTGCAATACTTAGAAGTATCTGACGGTCGTATGGAAGAAGGTTCCTTGCGTGGTGACTGTAACGTATCCGTACGTCTTCGTGGCTCCAAAGAATTTGGTACACGTACAGAAACTAAAAATGTTAACTCCTTAACAGCTATCCAAAAGGTTGTTGAATATGAAGCATTGCGTCAAGCTAAGCTTATCGAAGCAGGTGGCAAAGTAGACCAAGAAACACGTACGTGGGATGATGCACAAGGCATCACTCTTGGCATGCGTAAGAAGGACGAAGAAAACGATTACCGTTACTTCCCAGAACCAGATTTGGTACCAATCGTGATTACGGACGAAAAAATCGAAGAAGTTCGTAAATCTTTGCCTGAGTTACAAGATGCTAAGATTGCGCGCTTTGTATCCGAATATGGTTTGTCTCGTGAAGATGCAATCATCCTTACCATGGCTCGTAAGACGGCTGATTATTTAGATGCAACTGTGAAAGCTGGCGCAGATCCTAAGACTGTGGCTAACTGGATGCTTGGTGACTTGTCTAAGATGATCAATGAAAGCGGCTTAACATTTGGTGAATCCAAGGTAAGCCCTGAAAACTTAGCTGGTATGATTGCTCTTATCGAAAAAGGCACTATTTCCGGTAAAATTGCAAAAAAAGTTATCGTATCCATGTGGGAATCCGGCAAGGATGCGGATACTATCGTAAAAGAAGAAGGTCTTGTTCAAATTACAGATACTGGCGCTATTGAAGAAATCGTAAAACAAGTTATCGCCAACAACCCACAACCAGTGGCCGACTTTAAGGGCGGCAATGGTAAAGCTATCGGTTTCTTGGTAGGTCAAGTTATGAAAGAATCCAAAGGCCGTGCTAACCCTGGTATGGTTAACCAATTATTACAAAAATTCTTAAACGAATAAGACTGTCTTGACTTAGTTCATCTTAAGATTGCATAAACGAATTGTCCTCTATGGTATATTTACCATAGGGGATATTTTGTTTCCATGACTATTATGGTATAATAAATTGTATAAAATTGATTAATAGTTTTGTGATAAGGAAAATATCATGAATAACCAAGATACAATGAATGAAAATAAAGAACAAGAAACTAAGACACGTGTCTTAAGCGATACAGAGCGCCGCGATTTTGATGGGGTTACCATTGATGAAGCAGGGGATACTGTGGAAGTTGCATTTACACCTACTCAAAAAGAAGAGCAAGGTGATTATGACCAATTTCAAGACTATGGCCCTCGTGTGAAGGTATATCATTTTGGCGGTTCTAGTTGGCTAAGCCGTATCATTATGATTATTGTATTAGCTGCGATCTTAGCAGCTATCGTATTCTTTGGTGGCATCATCTTGTCCATCGTTGGCGTGGTCATCCTAGTAGGGGCTATTATCTCCTTTATCTTAGGCTTGTTTTAATGGTATAATATATCTATTATGACAAGACGGTGGCAAGTCCATTCGATGATGCTAAAGGGGTACTATGAACGTAGTTCTATCAACATTAAACTCAAAATTTATACATTCTTCACTAGCCTTGAGATATCTCAAGGCTTATGGTGAAGCCCATGGACAGGCATACGATATAGTGGAATATACTATTAATATGCCTGTTTTGCATATTCTCAGCGATATTACGGAACACGATATCGATATATTAGGCTTTGCTTGTTATATCTGGAATATCGAAATGACACTACATGTGGTGGACATGGTGAAAGCCGTACGGCCCGATATTAAAATCGTATTGGGCGGACCAGAGGTTTCTTTCACAGCCGATGAACTATTAGAACGATGTCCGAATATCGATTATATTGTACAAGGTGAGGGCGAAGAAGCATTCCATGCCCTTGTAACAGCCTTACAGCTTGGTAATGATGGATTAGATCCTGTGATTCCCGGCGTGAGAGGACGTAGGGATGGTAGTATTTTAGGCTCTATAGAGGCCGTAGAGGTTCGTGATTTATCTACTATACCATTTCCATATACAGAGGAAGATATGGATGATTTAGAGCATAAGATTATTTATTATGAATCTTCTCGTGGTTGTCCTTTTTCCTGTCAATACTGTTTATCGGGCAATAAAAATACGGTACGATTCTTTCCTCAAGAGCGGACATTAGAAGAACTACAATGGTTTATTGATCATGGTGTGAAGCAAGTAAAATTTGTAGACCGTACATTTAACTGTGCGCCTCATCATCATAGACCACTTATGGAGTTCATGAGAGATAGCGACACAGATATGAATTTCCACTTAGAAATGGAACCGGAGCTCATGACGGAGTGGGAAACCAACATTCTTTGTGAAACGCCGCCTGGACGTATTCAAATCGAGGTAGGTGTACAAAGTACGCATAAGAAAACATTAGATGCTATCAATCGCTATAATGATTGGCCATACATTCAAAAATCTATACGTCCTATCATTCAAGCTGGGCGTACGCATGTTCACATGGATCTTATCGTAGGATTGCCGCACGAGGATTTTAATCGGTTTGGAAAATCTTTTAACGATCTATTTAGCTTACAACCTCATGCATTACAAATTGGATTCTTAAAATTGCTAAAAGGTTCTGGTGTACGACGGATGCGTGAATACAAGTATGTAGCAGATCCATTGGCTCCATATGAGGTTCTAAGTACGCATGTACTACCTTATGATGATGTACGATTCTTGAAATATTTTGAAGATGTATTTGAGCGTTTTTATAATAGTGAACGATTTAGAACAACCTTTGGCTATATTGGACAGCAATTGATTCACGGTGAAACGGATGCATTTAGTTACTTCTGTGATATGACGAGAGCATGGCTTAAGGAAGGTAATCATAAGGTTAATCTTAAGGATATAGACCAAATTGAATTCTTATATCGTTTTTTCCTTGCAAAAGGTGATACGATAGCTGCAGAATTATTGCAATACGATACATTGGTAAGTTATCGCGGTAAGGTTCGTAGCGAAGCAGTAGGATTGCCGAAACAAACGAAGGAATTGCTACAAGTGGGCGAAGCATTCTGGCGCAATGAAGAGATTGCGTCTACATTTATTCCAAATTATACATTCAAGGAATGGCGCAAAATTCGCCAACAATATGTGGAAATGATCATGAGCCGTGAAACAGCAACCTATTTAGGGATTCGACATATACCAGAAGGGGCTTTCACAGTGATTATAGATGTGAATAAAGAGGTGGCCCCATTCATTCGCCCGGAAAACATACAATGATATAGAGGAGTGTTATGTCAGATACAACGAGACCGAAACGGTACCGGATGGTGTCAAAATTTTATAAAGAAACATATGGTGAAAAGGTATATAAATTACCTGTTGCATTACCTTTAACTTGCCCTAATCGAGATGGGTCAGCTGGTGTTGGAGGATGTACATTCTGTGGGGAAATCGGTGCGGGTTATGAAAATAGACCTGCATGGATGACGGTGCGTATGCAATTAGAAGAAAATATTGCACACATCGGACCTAAATATAAGGCTAAAAAATTTATACCTTATTATCAAAATTTTAGTAATACCTATTTACCTCTTGAGGATTTCAAATCTTATATGGAACAAGGCTGTATCGATGAAGCCGTGGGGATTGCTATCGCTACGAGACCGGATTGTATTTCCAATGAATATTTAGATGTTTTGCAGGATATACAACAGCGATTTCATAAGGATATCTACATTGAATTAGGATTGCAAACCGTTAATTATCATACACTTGAGAAAATCAATCGAGGCCACGACTTAGCTCAGTTTATCGATGCGGTTTTACGCATTAAGCGTTATGGATTTAATGTGACCACACATATGATTGTTAATTTGCCATGGGATACGATGGAGGATACCATTGAAGGGGCTAAAATTTTATCATCCCTTGGCGTTGACCAAGTAAAGTTACATGCCCTATATATTGTGAAAGATACATTGATGGCCAAATGGTATGAAGAAGGTCAAATTACCTTGATAAGCGCCGAGGAGTATGCAGAGCGCGTTGTTCAGTTTTTACGGCATCTCCATCCAGATATCGTGTTGCAACGATTAGTGGGGCGTGCTCCAGAGGATAATACATTATTTACCAATTGGTCTATGGGCTGGTGGCGTGTACAGGATTTAATCGACGATATGATGGATGAACTAGATGCACATCAAGGCGATTTGTGTGATTATTTAAATGGTAAAGCAGTACGTAAATTTATAGATGGGGGACAAGCATGAGCGAACGGGTATTTACCTTTCCTACCTATGACTTAGCACAATCTATACTAGGTCAACACAATAGATATTTACAAATGATGAATGAAGTCATTCCTGCGGATATCGTATCTCGCGGTGATACAGTTGTCATAAAAGGGGACGAGCTTCACGTAGAGGCGCTATATCGGACATTAGAGGAACTTGTATTCCTCTATAAAGAGGGCAGTACTATCACCGAATCTCAAGTACGCATTGCGGCTAAGATGGTGATGAATGGCAAAGGAGATGCCCTTCACTCCATGTTCGAGGATACCTTGTCCGTAACGATGCGTGGTAAAAGCATTACGCCAAAGACGGAAGGTCAAAAACAATATGTAGATAGTATTCGAAAGAATACCATCACCTTTGGTATCGGACCTGCCGGTACAGGTAAAACGTTCTTGGCTGTTGCATTAGCCGCGTTTTACTTGAAAAATCGCAATGTAGATAAGATTATTTTGACGCGCCCTGCCGTAGAAGCTGGTGAACGGCTCGGTTTCTTACCTGGCGAATTACAAGATAAGGTGGATCCTTATTTGCGTCCACTCTATGATGCGTTGCATGAAATGTTTGGTATTGAACAAGTACAACGCTTTATGGAACGGGGTACAATCGAGGTGGCACCACTGGCGTACATGCGCGGTCGTACATTAGAAAATGCTTTCGTTATCTTGGATGAAGCACAGAATACGACGGCAGAGCAAATGAAGATGTTCTTAACCCGTTTAGGTAATAACTCTAAAATGGTCGTCAATGGCGATAAAACACAAATTGACTTGCCTCCGCGTGTGACATCTGGTCTCTATGAAGCAGAAAAGGTATTAAAACACGTGTCTGGTATTCATATGGTGTATTTTACAGATCAAGATGTGGTGCGTCATGATTTGGTAGGTCGCATCGTAAAAGCCTATGATGCGTACCATCAAAAGCTTTCAAAGGAAGAATAAGAATTATGCATATACAAATTAGTTATGATGAGGGTATAGCAAAAGATGCTAAGATTGAAGAGGTTATACAAAAGGTTTGCGATGAAGTGAGCCGCGTGTATGGTCTCGAAGATGATGAGTTAAGCATTCTACTATGCGACAATAAGAAAATTCATGAGTTAAATAAGGAATATCGCGATATTGATAGACCAACAGATGTATTGTCCTTTGCTCTTAATGAAGGGGACGATTACGAAGGTAGTGAAGAGGAACATCACTTATTGGGGGATATGATACTTTCCTTGGAACGAGCTCATGAACAAGCTATCGAATACGGACATAGTTTTGAACGGGAATTAGCCTATTTAACAACACATAGTTGTTTGCATATCTTAGGCTATGACCATATGACCGATGAAGATAAAAAAGAAATGCGCACAGAAGAAGAATTTGTGCTTTCTAATTTAGGGTATGTACGAGAGGATCAACCATATAATGAATAAAGCAGAACACTTTAAATCCGGCTTCGTAGCCGTTGTAGGACGACCAAATGTAGGTAAATCAACGATGATTAATGCCTTGATAGGTGACAAGATTGCCATTGTATCTGATAAGGCACAGACAACGCGTAACCGCATTATTTGTGTTTACACCGATGAAGAAAAACAAATTGTTTTCATGGATACACCTGGTGTACATAAGCCAAAACATAAACTTGGTGAATTCATGGTCGATGCAGCTATTGAATCTTTGAAGGAAACAGAGGCTGTTCTATTTGTTGTGGCAGGTAATGAAAAACGAGGTCCGGGAGATAATTTCATCATTGAACAATTAAAGCGTGTGAAAGTACCGGTATTTCTCGTAGTCAATAAAATCGATACACTGCAAAAAGAACAAGTATTAGAAGCCATCGTGTCTTATCAAGATGCGTATCCATTTGAAGGTGTCATTCCTATTTCGGCAAAGAATAAAGAAAATTTATCCGAACTCCTTAATGTGCTAGGTGAGCATTTGCCAGAAGGTCCTCAATATTTCCCAGAAGATATGATTACGGACCAACCAGAACGATTGATTATTTCCGATATCGTTCGCGAAAAGATTTTGTTGTCTACCCGTGATGAAATTCCTCATGCCATCGCTGTCGATGTAGATGAAATGAAGACCCGTGATGACGGAACCACATATATTCGTGCTACCATCTATTGTGAACGCGACTCTCAAAAGGGAATCATCATTGGTAATAAAGGTGCGTTACTACGCAAGATTGGTGCGGAAGCGCGCATGGACATTCAAAAGTTGTTGGCTACAAAAGTATATCTTGATTTATGGGTTAAGGTTAAAAAAGATTGGCGTAATAAATCGGGGATGCTTTCAGAATTGGGATATAAAAAATAGATTAGATTATTTAGATTGATTATAGTTAGAAAGGATTGTTATGGACAGTATAGATGCCCTGTTACCGATAGGGTTCGGCATAGTATGTATTTTCTTAATTAACTTTTTGGTGGTAGCAAAATTCTCCTTTGCACGATTGCGCAAGGAACACGTAGAAGATATGGAAATCCTCCATGAAAAGGATCGCCAATTTTTGTTAAAGCTATACCAAAATCCTGAGTATTTCCTTAATACTACACAATTTCTAATACTCTTTTTCATTCTCACCTTAGCGGGTACTGGCACATATATCTTTAATAGCTTTGTGGCAGGTATTATGGATATTTTTAATATCCATGGTACATGGGTTCATCATATTTTGGACCTTCTCTTGCTTATTATCATTAGTCTTATCGTTCTCATCTTTGGCGAAATTGTACCAAAAGCATTGGGGTTATCATTCCCTACAAAATATGTCAATATGCATAGCCGCATCGTCGTTGGCGTTGGTCGGATTGTATACCCTTTTGTATGGTTAGCTAGTAAAATATCCAATTGTATTCTTAAATTTTACCAAACAAAATACCTTACAGAACTAGACCTTGTATATACGGAAGAGGAATTGCGTATGATGATTTCTCGAAGCCACGAAGAAGGTCAGTTAAATCAGGTAGAATCTGAGTTGATAGACAATGTGTTCAACTTCGTAGAACGTATGGCAAAAGAGGTTATGGTGCCTCGCCAAGATGTGGATTGTATTTTCGTGGAAGATGGTTATGATGAAGCCATGAAGGTGATTCGTTCTACATCGCATACGAGATACCCATTGTGTGTGGAAGATAAGGATCATATTGTAGGCCTTGTACATATTAAGGATTTGATGGAACGCCAAAAGCAGGCAAGAAAAGATTTGCGCAACATCAAACGAGATATCTTGACTGTTCCTGAGGTTATGAAATTATCTACCTTATTGCAATACATGCGAACACGTCGTATTTACCAAGCCGTGGTTGTCGATGAATACGGTGGCATGGTAGGCCTTGTAGGGTTAGAGGATATCATCGAAGAATTGGTAGGGGATATTCAAGACGAACATGAACCTCATTTGCCGGCTACGATGAGTTATTCTGATGGTTCCTTTGAATTTGATGGTAAGGTTCTCGTCGATGAAGTATCTGAAATGATGAATATTCACATTGAAGACTCTGATTCCGATACGATTGGTGGTTATATTTTCGGTCTATTAGGCCGTACTCCAATTGTGGGGGATACTGTTGATGCTTATGGTTATACATTTGAAGTCATCAAGATGCAAGGTTATCGTATTTCACGGTTACGTGTAACACCTTTACCTGAGTCTGAAACTGTTACGGATGATGAACATGAACAAGATTAGTGGCGCTTTTAATACGCCGGCCATCGTGGTGAGTCGAAAAAAATATAAGCTCTATTCGGTGTTTACCTTTATCACACCGTCCCTAGGTATTATTAGAGCTTCGTTTCCGCATAAACGGTTGCAAACATTGCGTAATGCATCCTATCTACGACCCTTCAGCGCTATGTATATCACAGTTGTGCAGGACGGAGAATTTGTGAAAGTCACACAAATCGATGGTTCCTATGTGGTGGAATCTCTAGATACAAATTTAGATAATATTGCGTATGCAGCCGTAGCCAGTGAACTGATACAAGAACTTTTTGCATTGTATGACGTTGATCGTAATGTATTTAATGCTGTAGTCAATTATTCAAAATCCATACGTCAACGAAATGTACGATTAGGGACCATCATATTGGGATGGCAAATGTTGTCGTTAGCCGGTGTAATGCCACAATATGAAGCATTTACTACCGGAGATGGAATTGATTTATTTTGGGATGAATTGCGCATACATACGCATATGAATCCATCTCTTCCATTACGCAACGCCATACCAAATATTTTGTCCTATCAATGGGGCGATGTAGCACCTATTGAACTTCCTGGAACTGTATGGAAGGAACTAGAACGATTACTATTTTCTTATTGTGAACAGGAAATAGGTAAACAATTACAAAGTGTAAAATTTCTGATGAGTTTATAAAACATACTAATAAATTATTAGGTATCGATTCATAAGACTGCTTATCAAAAATTTTTATAAATTATAAACCACTTGTCTTGAATAGGTTAGATAAACCTATTTAAGATAAGTGGTTTTCTTATATAGAAAAAATATAATGTATTACCTGAACATATATCTCATTTATGAGTTAGAAAATACAAATTAAAAGTTTTATACTAAATACATTAGTGATTGTTCTATATATGGTAGAGTGATACTAGAGCCTTGTTAATAATGGCTCTATTTTATTTTTTTTATTTTCAAACTATAGATTATAGAAACTAATTAAAGGATTGTATGGAATGGAATTAATCGAGTATATAAAGACATTAGGGAATGTAGGTGTGGCCCTATCTGGTGGTGTAGATTCATCCTATTTAGCATATGCCGTTAAACAATCAGGCATTCCATGCAAAGCATATACTGTAAAGTCTCAGTTTGTCCCACAATTTGAATTAGACGATGCCAAGAAAATAGCAGAGTTTATCGGTATTCCCTTAGAAATCATAGATATCGATGTACTCGAACATGATGATGTAACGAGCAATCCAAGCGACCGTTGTTATTACTGTAAACATCATGTATTCACCACAATAAGCGAACATGCTAAACGCGATGGATTTACTGTATTATGCGATGGAACTAATGCCAGTGATGATGTGGATGATCGCCCCGGAATGAAAGCCATTGCAGAACTATCTGTTAAATCACCACTACGAGAATGTAATCTAACAAAATCTATGATTCGAGATTTAGCTCATAAGGCTGATTTATTTACTTGGGATAAACCGTCTTACGCTTGTTTGGCAACGAGATTTCAAGCAGGGCAACATATAACGGGTCATGATTTAGAACATATTGAAAAAGCGGAAGGGTATTTATTTTCCTTAGGTTTATCAGACTTTAGAGTTAGATTAGTTGGAAATACTGCTAAAATTCAAGTCCCAGAGAATCAAATAGCTATAGTTATTAAGAATAGAATTGAGATTCTCACATATTTTAAATCTATGTTTGATGATGTTGTATTAGATTTAGAGGTGCGTTCATGAGCGATACTATTAGATCTCTTTTAGAGCAAGTAAAAAACGGACAGGTAGATGTGGATGCAGCCTTATTAAAGCTAAAGATGAAACCGATAGATGATTTAGGGTATGCCAACGTTGATTTACATCGTCAATTACGACAAGGTGTACCAGAGGTCATCTATGGTGCTGGTAAAACTAGTGAACAAATCGCGGGTATTATCTCCTCCATGCAATTTAACGGGCAAGGCCATATATTGATTACACGCTTAGCACCTGATGTGGCCGCAGAGGTTCAAAAGCAGCATTCCTTGACATATATCGTGGATGCTCATATCGGCTATATTGGTGAGATGCCTACAGAGAAAACGAAATCAAGTATAGCTATTGTTACTGGCGGTACAAGTGATTATAAGGTAGCTGAAGAATGTGCTATTACGGCTGAGTTTTACGGCAATAGGGTGAATCGAATCTATGACGTAGGTGTAGCGGGGATTCATCGCTTGTTACAACATTTAGATACCATTATGTCCGCCAAGGTTATCGTTGTCATTGCAGGTATGGAAGGGGCCTTAGCCAGCGTAGTTGGTGGCCTTGTGGATGTGCCTGTCATTGCTGTGCCTACTAGTGTTGGGTATGGAACAGCCTTTGGGGGCGTGACGGCGTTATTATCCATGCTTAATTCCTGTGCTAGCGGTGTTACAGTTGTTAACATAGACAATGGATTCGGTGCTGCTTATACGGCGAACATGATTAATCATATAGGTGAAAGTAAATGAAACGATTATTTTTAGATTGCCAAATGGGCATTGCCGGCGACATGCTCACTGCTACATTACTTGGGTTAGTAGATAATCCTGAAATGTGGATACAACGTCTTAATCAAATGGGGATACCAGATGTTACCTATACATTAATACCGAAAGAAGATAAGGGATTACAAGGCTATCGGGTAGCGGTTACCATTAATGGTGTAGAAGAATCTGAACATCATACAGATAGTCCCCATGACCAGCATCATACTGATCATCACCATCATGATGCTCATCATGAACATAATAAACATAGTGAGGCACAAGGGCAGGGAGAACATTCGGAGCACTATGCACATAGCGAACATCATGTGCATGGCCGAGGCTTACAAGGTGTAACCGATATAATTAATAGATTATCTATTTCCGATACATGTAAACAGAATGCTATTAACGTATATCAGTTAGTGGCTCAAGCGGAGGCCAAGGTTCATAAATCGACGGTAACACAAATTCATTTTCACGAGTTAGGCATGCTCGATGCTATTGCAGATATTGTGGCGGTTTGTGTACTCTTAAAGGAATTGAAGTTTGATGATATTATCATCTCTCCTATACATGTAGGAACTGGCATTGTTCATTGTGCTCACGGAGAACTACCTGTGCCAGCACCAGCAACGATGGAGTTATTAGCTGGCATCCCTATGTACGCAGATTATCAGATTAAGGGTGAGCTATGCACGCCGACAGGTGCAGCGTTAGCCAAGTATTTTGGCACAGCCTTTAGCCATATGCCTGTTATGACACCAACAAAGGTATCGTATGGATTTGGTACGAAACAATTTGAAAGACCGAATTGTATACGCGCCTTTGTTGAAATAAACAATGATTTAGAAGATACAATTATTGAAATGTCTTGTAATCTCGACGATATGACACCAGAAGAAATCGGCTATGCAGTAGAACAGTTGTTACTTTCACCAGCCGTAGATGTATTTACTATACCGATTATGATGAAAAAACAACGACCTAGTACAATGTTGAACGTCCTTTGTAAGGTAGATGATATCGATAATCTGCGAGATTTAATATTCAAACACACTACGAGCCTTGGTATTCGGTACCATCATTGTGAACGATATATTTTGAATCGCTTTGCAGGAGACATAGACTGGGAAGGCAATAGAATTGCTTTAAAAACAAGCAGTGGATTTGGTGTAAAGAGATATAAATATGAATATGATTCACTGGCTGCTATTGCTAAGCAAAATGATATGAGTTTGTTAGAACTTAAACGGCAATTGTGTAAGAAGGAGGATTGATTTGTCGTAGCGGGTTATTTATAGTTTGTTAGTGTTAAGTTAAGGAGTGATTCCCATGAAAACATTTAATGTACCCTATGCAAAAGGATTTGTAGATATCAATATTCCTGATCAAAATATAGCAGGTGTATTAGAATCTAAAGCCCATTCCTATAAGGCGGAGCTTTCACAAGAAGCATTGGTAGAACATGCGTTAGATAATCCTATCGGTAGTCAACGCTTGGAAGAATTGGTAAAGGGTAAATCCAATATGGTCATCATCACAAGTGACCATACGCGTCCAGTGCCTAGCAAAATTACGATGCCAATTCTACTTCGCCGTATTCGAGAAGCAAATCCTTCCATTGATATTACCATTTTATTAGCTACTGGTTTCCATCGTCCTACTACGCATGAAGAAATGGTAGATAAATTTGGTCCTGAAATTGTAGCCAATGAAAAGATTGTAAACCATATCTCTGGCGATGCTAGCCAAATGACTAAAATCGGCGTGTTGCCATCCGGTGGGGACTGCATCATCAATAAACTAGCAGTTGAAACTGAGCTATTAATTTCTGAAGGTTTCATTGAACCACATTTCTTTGCTGGTTTCTCCGGTGGTAGAAAAAGCGTATTGCCAGGCATTGCTTCCGAAGTGACTGTAATGGCAAATCACTGTGCTGAATTTATCAACAGCCCATATGCTCGTACAGGTATTATCGAGAACAATCCAATTCATAAGGATATGGTATATGCGGGGCGTACTGCGAAATTAGCATTTATTTTAAATGTTGTCATCGATGCAGAAAAACATATTATCAATGCTTTTGCAGGTGATATGGAACAAGCTCATGAAACAGGCTGTGCTTTTGTGTCTGAACTAGCTAGTGTTAAAGCTGTACCAGCAGATATTGTTATCACTACAAATGGTGGGTATCCATTAGACCAAAACGTATATCAAGCAGTAAAAGGCATGACCGCTGCTGAAGCATCTTGTAAAAAAGATGGCGTTATCATCATGATTGCCGCTTGTAATGATGGTCATGGTGGGGAATCACTTTACGAAAACCTTAAAAATGCAAAAACACCTCGTGAATTATTAGATCGCATTGCTAAGGTCCCTCGTAATGAAACAATTCCAGACCAATGGGAAATGCAAATCTTGGCTCGTATTCTAGATCAATTTACAGTTATCGTTGTAACAGATCAATGCGACCCTAAGATGCTTACAGATATGCATTTGCAACATGCTAGCACATTTGATGAAGCATTGAACAAAGCTTTAGAATTAAAAGGTAAAGATGCAAGCATTACAGTTATTCCTGATGGTGTATCTGTTGTGGTGAAAGCGTAATATGTTATATTTTAAAAGTTAATATAAAAAGATAAAGGTACATCATGATTATTTGGTGTACTTTTATCTTTTTTATTAGTATGTCATTAATCTAATAGCATTACATTGATATGTATACATATTATGATTTATTTATTCTGATGAGAGAATATATTATAATAAAATCGTAGTGGTATTTAGTTATTTATAGGAGGTTATTATGGAACTTTTGGGGAATCTCAAAATTCACTTTCTCACACTGGTTCTTACAGTCGTGGCTGAATTTATTGGCATCCAGAAATTAGGACCCATTGTTTTATTACCGTTATTGTACACTTTGATTCTTGGTCTTTTAATTTCTATTCCTAAGTTTAAGATTCTTACTGTTCAACAAATGGAAAAATCTGCTGATTATATTGGAATAGCAGTTATGATCTTGATGGTAAAAGTAGGACTTGGTATTGGTCCAAACCTTGGAATTCTTACAAGTGCAGGTTGGGCTTTATTATTACAAGAACTAGGTCATTTCTTAGGTACGATTGTTTTCGGATTACCGGTTGCTTTATTTGTAAAAATGGGGCGTGAAGCTGTAGGTGCTTGCTACTCTGTAGATAGAGAACCGAATGTCGCTATCATCATAGATAAATATGGATTTAGTTCTCCAGAAGGTCGTGGCGTTATGGGGATGTACATTTGTGGTGTTCTCATTGGTGCAATGTGGGCTTCTGTATTATCTGGTATATTAGCGTCATCTGGATTGTTCCATCCATTAGCTTTGGCAATGGGGGCTGGTGTTGGTAGTGCAAGTATGATGGCAGCAGCTACAGCACCAATTGTTGCAGTATATCCTGAGTATGAACAACAAATTATGGCATTATCGGGAGCAGCTAATTTATTAACCACTGTTCTTGGTGTTTATTTTGGCTTATTCGTATCCTTACCAATAATGGAAAAAACATATAATTTCTTTACTGGTCGTACACGTGAACAAGATTTAGCAGAGGAGGCAGTACATCATGAGTAAGAGTGAACAAATTACACAATTTATTATTGTCATCTGTATTGCTGCAATTATTACTGCTGTAGGTAATGTAATGGATGGAAAGCATCTTTTTAGTGATAGTTTAATAGGTGTTGCTATTATGGCTATTCTTGCAACTATTGGAGGTATTATTTCTCATTTGCCATATGCAAATAAATTACCTATGGTCTTCTGGGTGTCTTTGGTTGGTGTTATTGCATCTTTACCTATAATGCCAGGACAAGAATGGATTATAGCTAAAACAAGTCAAGTAACATTTTTAGCTACTACAACACCTGTATTAGCGTATGCAGGTTTATCTTTAGGTAAAGACTTAGCAGCATTTCGTCGATTATCATGGAGAATTATTCCTGTAGCACTAGCTGTTACAGCAGGTACATTTATATGTGCTAGTGCTTTGGCTCAAATTATGCTTCATTTAGAAGGTTTAATTTAATAGTGTTTTTAGCATATAGTTATTCATATTATGCTTCATTTAGAAGGTTTAATTTAATAGTGTTTTTAGCATATAGTTATTCATATTATAGTAGTAAATAAATATGCTTTGTTAAAAAATTATCGACCGTATGTAAGTACGGTCGATTTTAAAAGGAGATGTTCTTTTTATGACAAAGGAAGAAGTAAAACAACGTGTTTGTAAAGCTATTGTTGATGCACAACCGCGTTTACGAGAACTAGCTGAATCTATTATGGCTGAACCTGAGTTGGGTTTTAAAGAGGTAAAAACTTCTAAAAAGGTTCAAGATATGTTTGATGAACTTAGCATCCCTTATACTACTGGTCATGCACTGACAGGTGTAAAGGGTAGAATGAAAGGCCGAGATAGTAAATATACGGTTGCCATGGTTGGGGAATTAGATGCCATTCT
>CAKPXN010000020.1 GCA_934202095.1 uncultured Veillonella sp. | reverse complement strand
ATTTTCTTGGTGTTTCTTATATTTTAAAGGGACTGCAACTAGAATGCGGTAAAACCGCATTCTGTTACAGCCCCTTACGTACATGTTCCATAATGAGATTAGCACTAGTCGTATTAAGTACCAACTTTGAATATACAGACTCTTGTAACATGAGAAATCCCGATACAATCAGATATTTTCTAAAATTTCTATATTCTTTTCTATCCTCCGATGTTAAAGTCGGTAGGTCAAACATCACTAGTATTCTCATAAATCTATAGCTCATATTCTATAAACCTAATCTCATTAGCTGCTTGAACACGTAAGGCATCAAATACACTTTTACAATAAATACGTACTGCGGCACTAAATGTTTGAATAGTATCATTAATTTTTACATCTTTAGATAATAATTCTATAAGTGAAAGTTTAATATCTCGATTAAATTCTGTGGGCATTAACTTAATAACAATCGCATCAATAAAGCCTCGTAAAGGTTCCATCAAATCAGATCCTAAATTATACGGATTAAATTGATTGCAGTGATTAAGCCCTAATTGTGTAATATAACCTAATGATAAAATCTCTCGATTAACTGTAGAAAGCAATATCGCATATCCATAATTAAGGGCTGCATTAACAGGATTATCTTGTTCCCTAGAAAACGATTTTCCAAATAAAGCATTAAAATATACCTTGGCCGCATGCCCTTCACGTTGAGTCTCATCATTTAAAGTCAACTCATCTAGATATTGATATAGTAAGTCCGCCTCCTTTAATTCCTTATATTTTAATAGCTCCGCTTGATTCATAATCTTCCGACGCACAATTTCAGTCCATATATAGGCCTGTACGTCTTTAGACCAATCAGCTTGCTCTCGACAACGTTTACTACTATTATGACTACCATGCAATGGAAGAACCTCACTAGCGGGATTACGTTTCTCATCACAAAATACAATGGCTACTTTCTTTTTAATTAACTCATTGAGAAGTACAGCAGTGAGGCTCACTGCTGTAGACTCAATAACCAACATATAGATTTCATCAATATAGATTTTAGTCGTTTCAAAGTCTTTCCGAATAATCATGTAATTCATTTTAAAATCTAACTTAGAACGACTACCTATCACTACTGTACGCCAACTCATAGTATCACCTATTGCAGTCTTACTCGTATTTAAACAATAGTTATCTCATTAGAATATAATCCAGTAATAGATTCATTGATAATTTTAAACTCATCTAAATTATGGATTTTTACTCCAATCGTTGATCGTGAACCTGTTATACCTAATGGTTTCACATCAAATGTAGTCTTACTATTAGTAAGTAAATTCAACACCTCAAGTAAATAAATACTTTGATCCTCTAATGACATCTTAATAAATTTACTACGACCTATTGAGGAAAGCTCATCAACTTTATTCCCCTTCATTTTCATATATAAAGGTGTATGTAGTTTACTCATGAAATAATCAAATACATCTATTCCAACGTTATTAGAAAGTGATACAACAGTTGATGTATTTATATTATATACACTCGTTGTTATGTTAGATGCCTTAAGATCTTTATTTTCTTTACGTAATAAATCATACTTATCAAGTAATTTAATATACATAGCAATATCATCAGGCACTACTAACTCGATTGCATTATCAATGTAAATCTTATCGTTAGTCTTACCGCCCAAATAGTAAAAAAATCCATTAACTTTAACCAACTGATTTATACATAATTTTTTATAAATAATAGAAATATCTTTTGCTTTTGGAATAACAGATTTAACATAATCAAGCAAATCACTATCCGTGGTATTACGATTTGTTAAATAGATTGGTAAAGGAACAATTTCTTTAATGACTTCGCTTTTCTTCCCAGTATATTGAACGATGATAGAGTATGCATTTTTAATTTTTGTCATACCACCATACTTAGATACATCAGCAAATACACTGGATTTTGTTTTCATGCCAATATATGCACCATCTTTGGCCTTTGCTGCAACACTTGCTTTATATACAGTCGCATCAGCTAATGCCCCCGATTGCTCTAACAAACGTCTTGTAACGCGAACATCATTACTAGACATCATTTTCTTAACCGTATTAATACTAGTTTGTTTATCCCAGGCTTTTCCATCTTGAGGATTAGTACATTTAACATCATAATTAAACATCTTCGCTAGATTATATGTACGATTAGCCCCATTCTTTTTAAAGAAAGCACGAAAATTACGTGTGAATTTCTCATGATATACATTGCCTACTACAATATTTAAATAAGCATCCTTAGCATGATGGTGATGATTTAACGAACGAACTTTAATAAAGTTATTATCATGACGGAAATCTGTTACGTTCTCAGCTTTTACAAATACAACATCAATATCAGGGTATAATCGACGTAATAATGTTGTAGTAGCTTTCACAGATTGGTTAGTTTCTACTAGTTGTCGAGCAATAAATCCACTCAAATCATCTGCTGTAAGTGGTGTGATACGAGTAAGTCGTTCATATTTTCGTTCACTAATGAGCCCTTGATGTTTTAAAAATGCCCAGAATGACTTTTGTTTAGTCTGAATTGTATTATCTATTGGATATGTATCTGACTTTTTAGCATTAGCAGTACGCTCACATAACACTAAATTATCAAAGCTATCATCCTTTGTGAGACTTCGAGGATAAATATGATCAATATCATAATTATCTGTATTTAATAGATTTAAATCTATAGCATTTCCTGTATAAGCACAACGTCCCATTTGTGTATAGTACAAGTACAACTTTTTACTTCTTAGCGCCGCATCATCATAATTAGCCAAACCGGATTTTAACACACTAAACTCTTTATCCTGTAAGCCACTTTGTAAAGCCTCATCTTTTTTAATAGCAGCATATAAATCAGATAATCGTTTTTGACGAGAATCTTTTTTCTTCTTTTCTGATTTATTTGTCCGTGCTACTTCCACAAAAATACGAGATGGTAATGCTTTTTTAATATGAACAACCTCATCAATAATGCGCAAAGCTTGCCATACTGCACGTTTAACAGCTGGTGAAAGTGCCAACTCATCGATGATATCGTGAGGATTAACCAATTGCCCCTGTGTCAATTTAGCATTTTCTTCCTCAATGCATTCCATAAAAGAGAATTTATCGCCTAATAGTTCCATCAAATTATAACTATCATTACGCATCAATTCAATTATAGTTTCAGATGTACCATTACCACCTTTATCACAACCATCAATGCCATTAAGCAACTTTTTAGAGAGTCGTCCCCAATCTCGATATCGTAATTTTGACAATTTTTTGATAGTCTCGTCATTAAGCTGAGATCCGAATTTATTACGTAATGTTTCGCGTAACATTTTTTTACTTTCACCAAAGATAGTAATATCCGTAATAATCTCTTCAGCCATGGATACATCAAAATTATTACCTAAGATTCTAACCATATCACGATAAGATGTTAGGTCATTTTTTACTTCTCCATCCAGACCTGTAATCTCAGGTTTATGCTTTTTAGTTATGTAATTATTATCCTTTAAAAACAACTCTATGCGATTCTTGGTCATTTTCTTATGATCTTGCTTAAATATAGAATCGATAAGATGTTGTTTTACCCCCTGTGCTAATGGTTTACCATCAATACGCACATTATTTAACTCATTGAGTAGCATAAACTCACTATATAAAAGAGATGACTTAGGTAATACATCTTCTCCGAAAAGATAGGTGCATTTATTTGTAAGGTTTTTAATAAATGCCGCTGCAGATTTTTCTCGATCAATTTTTTCTTCAAAATTCCAAGGTGTAACTCGACCAGCTTGCTTACGCACAGCCCAAGCAAATCCGCCATTATCCACATTATGATGTGTATTTAATGGTCCTACATAGTATGGAATACGGAATTCTAACATTTTAATCAATTTCTCTGCTACAGAAAAACCATCAGATACTGTATGCAAGAATGGAAATTTAGGTCCACATTTATCTAATATAACTTTGAGTTCTTCTAAATGTAATTGATAAGGTATAACCCCGTTATCTTTAATCCGTTGTAGAGGTAATAACGTTTGTAACTCAATTTCATTAAGTATATATTCTTTCTCCTTAGAATCAGCTAACCCCTCTACTATTTTCTTCGTATATTTGTAAAAATCTTCACGACTACAACTAGTTTCTTCTGTACGACCTTGTTTTATATAGTGTACATAATTATGTAAGCCTTTTTTATCAGACTTAAACATCTCATGGTAAACATTTCGATCTGATTTAAGTAAAGACTTCAATATCACTAAATCTTCTTTGTGTTTATCGAAAGCTTTTACCTTAGACTGAGAAATAGTAAGTCCAGGCGCTTTAATAGACATAAGAATAATCGCATCATATACAGATTTGCAATCATCAATAATATGGATTTCATCGCCCCATACTTTGGCTAATTCATCCCTCTTTTCATCATATGTATCTCCAACAATCTGTAGTTTTTTTAGGTCATCATCTATATCTTCTACAGAGCCAAATAGGTCTATTAAATTAGCCGTTAATCCTAACACTAAATTAGCAAAAGCCTTAAGAGTCTTTTTATCTTCTTTAACTTGTTCTTTTTGAGTTTTATCAGCTGTATTCACTTCATCAAAGGCTGTGTATGTATCTGCAAGCCGTTCTATTGCTTTAGCCTTATCTGATTTTGTTTTTCCTGACTCCATTAATATATTGCTAATAGAGCTAATAGCAGAATTAGTATCAAAGCAGTTAAATGTAATATTTTCTAACGCTTGTTTGAGAACATCTTCAAATGTAGATGCGTTTGAATTAAACGTAGCACCTTCATAGAGGAAATTACCACGATATTTTAATATATGATGTATAGTTAAAAATAGCTTACGTATATCGTCAGTACCATTTTCCATCAAGTCTTTACGCAAGTGATAAATAGTAGGATATTCTGTAAAGTAATCTTGATCCGTATAGTCTTCATCAATAAACAATATATGCTTAGAACTATGTCCTGTAGTTTTATCCTCGTAGTGGTATTTACTTTCATGGAGACGAATAAAGAATGTCGAATCCACTTGTGCCATAGCATCAGCAAATAGTTCTTCTAATAGTTTTAAACGTAACTTACGACGTTCTAAACGCCGACGCATCGAACGGAATCCACGACGTGTTACAGCAGACTCACCCTCTTCAAACAAACGACTGCCCCACATTTTATGGGAATGGAATTTCAGCAACTCATATGATTTATTTGTAACTGCCCATCCTACTGAATTAGTACCAATATCCAACCCTACAAAATAATCCTGCTTAGGATAATCCTTTAAATGACTAGTAATGAGTTGATTCGATGTTTGCGTTTCCATAAGTCTGCTCCTTTGGAAATTAATAATTGACATTCATCAAAAGGTTAACTATACTATAAGTAATCCAATTAGTTTTGGAGGTTTACAGAATTACACTACGAGTTCAAATACAAATTTATTTACAATGCCTTCGGGCCACCCGATGTAGGGTATCATCTCAATTCTTTTGAATTGGGATTTTTTTATTTTAAGGACTCCATTATGAAATCTGTAAATCACGAAACACTTGTATAATTAATTTCATTTTATCATATATAGACATAAAAATTCATCTTTTTCTCATGTTTTATTACAAAAAAATAAAGGAGCCCTCCCCATGAAACCCATGCGTCGCAAACGTCAATTACTCAACCAATCTGATATTACAACTGTCCTTCGTGTAGGCACCTCTGGTGTACTCGCCATTCTAGGTGAAGCCGGATATCCATATGCAGTTCCACTTAGCTATGTATATGATGAAGAGCGTAATCGTATTTATGTACATGGCGCTAACGAAGGATACAAACTCGATTGCATCAAACACCATGATAAAGCATCATTTTGTGTAGTGAATAAAGATGAGCCTATCATCAATCGCTTTGACACAATGTTCCGTAGTGTTATAGCATTTGGCAAGATTCGTATTATCGATGATGAAAGTGAAAAACGTCATGCCTTAACATTATTAGGCGAAAAGTTCTCCATCCCAGATAACCCAGAACTAGATGCGTATATCGAACGCGCTTGGAACAAAGTAACTGCCATATCTTTAGATATTGAACACATTACGGGCAAAGAATCGATTGAACTTGTTATCGAAAAGAATAAATAACCGCTATTACTAAAGCAAGACGCCCCATTATCTATTGCGATAATAGGGCGTCTTGTTGCTTACAAAATAGTATTTCTTATTATATTATCTATCCATATTAGTATAATATCCATATCCCCAAACAGCTCGTAATTAGTGCTACAATTACAGGCACAGAGGTTCGTTTAAGTAAATCTACAGATTTAATATGCGCTACCCCTGCTACACCGACCATAACAGGGCTGATAGGACTCAAGAACAAACCTAAACTAGCCCCATTTTGCATGCCAAGCATGGTCGTAATAGGATCTAGTCCGAGATTGGATACAATATCTGGTACTAGCGGTACCAATGTAAATAAAGGTGCTACATTGCTACCTGTTACCATGCTTAGGCCTAACATACCGCCACCCATAACAGAGTTTAGTCCCACAGAGTTAAGGGGCAGTGTTTGAAGGGCACTAACTAACGAATCAATAAGACCTAAGCTCACTAAGCCTTGTGCGAAAACCTGGCCCCCTATAATTAGAGTTACCGCATAGGAAAACTGATTTCCCATTCCTTCGAAAAATACAGTAGTACTTTTAAGGACGATCCTTAAATTACGATGACGAATGAGTTCTGCTAATAAGGCAATGCCAAAGGCGAGCATCATGGCAAGAGTTACATTCATCTTCACACCTTGTATACCATATTGACTAAAGCCCAAGATGAAACATAGTGGCAATAAAGGGAATACCATATATGGCTTGGGGCCAATTGGAGCCTCAGGAATGCTTTCACAGTCACCTACATCCATAGGCCCATCCAATCGATCTCGATAGCGTTGCCACAAGAAGTGCGCCACCGCGGTCACAACGGCAACTAAGAAATAGAGACGCAGTTGGTACCCTACAAAATAATTAGGCACCGGTATATTGACGGTCTTAGCTATGAGCAATGTCGATACAGCACCCGGTCCAACATCCATCAAATGGCCTGTAGCGATAACCGCAGCAGCGCCGACAGGACTTACACCTAGTCGCAATAGGACAGGATAGATGGTAACCATCATAAGTAAGGCAAGACTCAACGGGTTTGGTACACATATGGATAGTCCCATATTGAGTAGAAACATAAGGGCTAGCACTATGTATGGCCTATTAAGACGATACAAGGGTTTTATAAATGTATGAGCCAGCCTCGTCCCGGCCCCAATGTGTTCCATGTATTTTGCATAACCAGCACAAGTCATAATCATGAGGCCTAAACTCACTACATTCTCTGATGTTGTAATCCGCACAATATCCATCGCATCAAAGACCAGAACGCCTGTAGACTGAGATTCATCTAATATGGCATTAATCCAGCTACCTTCATAGGCGATATACATCATGAGAATACCCATGCCAATCAATATAGGCTGTGGTTGATAGCGCTTCATCAGTAATATACCGGTAATGGCAATAATGATGAGACATATAAGTATATTCATAAATACCTCTCATATAACAATTCTTGTATTATATATTTATAGTATACACAAAGCGAAAGTGAAAATACACGGCAAAAGCACCATCATCAGCTACGATGATGGTGCTTTATACATCTTATACACTAATAATATTATTTATGCTCTTTCAACCACGCAATAGCATATTCCGCATACACCGCCGATGCAGCAGACAACACGCTATCGTCCATGGTAAATCGATTATTATGATGATCAAAGGTGGCGCCTACCTCTGGGTTTTGGATACCAATAAAGGCGAAGCAGCCTGGTTTTTCTTGTAAGTACCATGCAAAGTCTTCACCAGGCATAACCTTGCGCATTTTGGAAAGTTTTTCTTTGCCTAGTGTATCGATAACAACGCGTTCAGCCAGTTCACTGGCAGCTGCATCATTAATAGTTGGTGGCACTTTCTTTTCATAAATCAATTCAGCAGTAGCACCATAGGCTAATGATGTATGTTCTACTACACGACGTATAGATTCTACGTAATGGTCTTCTTGTGCAGGATCAAAGAAACGGATAGTCCCACCCATTTGTGCTTCGCCTGGGATGACATTCCATTCTGAGCCAGAATGAATATTACCAATGGTGAGCACAAGAGAATCGAGAGCACTCACATTACGAGATACCACCGTTTGTAGGTTCATTACAATGGCACTGGCTACAACGACCGCATCGACGGCTTGATGAGGTTGCGCACCATGACCTTGTTTGCCTTTTACTCGGATTGTAATTTTACTGCTCGCCGCCATGCGTGGCCCTTCTTCAACGGAAATGAGACCAGCTGGTAAATCAATCCATACATGACCGCCAAAGATGGCATCGATTTTTTCAAACCAATTATCAAACTTCATGAAATCAGGAGCACCTGCACCAGTTTCTTCGGCCGGTTGGAAGGCAAGGTATACGTCACCTTCGATACGGTCTTTCATAGCAGTCAGCATCTTAGCCGCACCGAGTAATATCGCCATATGGCCATCGTGACCACAGGCATGCATCTTACCATCCACGTCGGATTTAAAATCGAATGTATTATGTTCTTGAACAGGCAACGCATCGATATCTGCACGAAGGGCAATCGCTTTGCCAGGCTTAGCCCCATGAATAATGCCGATGAGACCTGTTCCACGTTCCGTATCTACATGAACCTCTATGCCCATGGATTCTAATTCTTTGGCTAATGTTTTTGTAGTTTCAAACTCTTCATTACTGAGTTCTGGATGTTTATGAAAGTACCTACGCCAATCTTGTACATAGATTTTATATTGTTCAATTAAATCGCGACTATACATGGTATCGCCTCCTTAGTTTTTAGCACAGATTAACAAAATATACTGGAAATCCCCCTATTTATGGGAATAACAGGGTAAATGTAAAAGAAAACGACAGGCAACGCCATGTCGTTTTCTTTATACTTCTTATCGATTGCGCAATACTGCTTGTACCGCCAAGGATACAACAGCAGTTGCCACCGCTACAGCTGCCGTAATTTTTGCAGTTGTGCAGAGCTCATCTTTTGTTGGTTTTGCTTTTGCTGCAATATCTAATGTTTTAGCAACAGCAGGAACCAATACATCATTACGTAAGGATTCTGTATTCATATTTACTCCTCCAATATAGACTATTTATTCTAGGTTATCACGAATAGAATATAAAGTCTACATATTCATCGGATTTTATCTATATATTTATCTATTCTGTATATAAAACAAATAGATTTATCAATCTAAGTTTATTTTCTAGCCAATTCACCGATTACATCTGCCAAGATAGTAATTGCTTTTTCTAGTTGCTCTTGAGGAATGTTAAGAGCTGGCAACAAACGAACCTTATTTTTAGCAGATAAACATACTACGCCCTTTTCTAGACATTTAGCAATGACGTCTTTAGGATCTACTATTGTTTCGATACCAATCATAAGGCCCATACCGCTAACACCGACAACGCCTGGTTTACCTTCTAAGGCGCGTTTTACGTAATCACCTTTAGCTTTCACAGTAGCCAAAAATTCTGGTGTTAACCGTTCAATGATAGTGCAACCTGCAGCGGCACAAATTGGGTTACCGCCAAATGTAGTAGCATGCGCCCCTGCAGTTAATACGAATTGCGTTTTTTCATTGAATAGAGTAGCGCCCATAGGCAAGCCACCAGCTAAGCCCTTAGCAGTAGATACGATATCTGGTTCGATGCCAAATTGCTCATATGCATATAGAGTACCAGTACGGCCATTACCTGTTTGCACTTCGTCGATAAGCACGAGTTGATCATGTTCGTGAGCGTATTTTGTAACCGCTTGAACGAATTCCTTATCGAGAGGCATAACGCCGCCTTCACCTTGAATTGGTTCCATCATGATGGCGCAAACTGCTGGATTAGCAAGGGCTTTCAAAGCCGTTTCAATATCGTTAGCAGGTGTATGAATAAACCCTTCTGTGAATGGGAAGAAGTGTTGATGGAACACATCTTGACCTGTAGCGGACAATGTCGTTACTGTACGGCCATGGAAGCTATTAACGAGTGTTACGATGACATTACGACCATCGCCGTATTTGTCATGGCTATACTTACGAGCTGCCTTGATGGCACATTCGTTAGATTCGGCACCAGAGTTACAGAAGAACACCTTTTTCATGCCCGTCCGTTTACATAATAATTCAGCCAATTTAATTTGTGGTACGGAATAATATAGATTAGAAATATGGTTTAATGCATGAGTTTGTGCAATCACCGCCTTGGACCATTCATCATCGTCTACACCAAATGCTGTAACGCCAATGCCAGAACCAAGGTCGATGTATTCTTTTCCTTCTACATCCCATAACAAGGACCCCTTGCCTTTTTCAAAGCATACGTTAAACCGGCCATACGTATTGGCTATATACTCTTTATCTTGTTGTTCAAAATCTTGTGTCTTACTCATCATATCCTCCAAACGTACGGCCCAGCCGCCGTCAATCTATATGCAATGTAACGATGGCAAATGATGTTACCATCGTTATATCTACTATATTACTTTACAAACATTGTGCCAAGACCTTCATCGGTTAATAGTTCGATGAGGATGGCATGTGGAATTTCACCATTGATGATGAAAACCTTTTGAGCCCCTGCATTGATGGCCTCTAAACAGCAGTCTACCTTTGGTATCATGCCACCAGCGATGATGCCCTCTTTTTTCAACTCTTCCGCTTCTGCAAGGGTAATCTTTGAAATAAGGGAATTAGGATCGTTTACATCCCGTAGTACCCCATCGATATTGGTCATGGCCACCATGGTTTCCGCATTGAGGGCACCGGCGATTTTGGCGGCCGCTGTATCGGCATTGACGTTATATACATTGCCTTCTGCGTCACAACCGACGGAAGAAATGACAGGAATGTATCCCTTACTGATGACATCGTCGATAACCTTTGGATCGATTTTATCGACTTCGCCCACATAGCCAAGTTCTTCATTTTTCTTGTGTACTTGAATGAGTTCACCGTCCACGCCACAGAGGCCGATAGCACGGCCACCAAAGCCGATGAGGTCTGCTACGAGGCCTTTATTGACCTTGCCGGCGAGCACCATTTGTACTACATTCATCGTTTCTTTGTCGGTAACGCGCAACCCATTGCTGAATTTTGATTCAATATTCATAGCTTCCAATGTGCTATTAATATCCGGACCGCCACCGTGAACGAGGACTACTTTCACCCCCACTAATTGGAGTAGTAGCAAATCGTTCATAACGGATTTTTTGAGTTCCGGATCCGTCATGGCATTGCCGCCGTATTTAACGACTACGTATTTATCTGTATATTGTTTAATATATGGAACGGCCGCCGTTAAGATGTGCGCCCGCATTGCATTTGTTACAGTGTTCATAGTGAAAGCCCCATTTCTTCTGGCAATCCAAGTGCGATGTTCATACATTGTACGGCTGCACCAGAAGCGCCCTTTCCTAAATTATCAAAGATGGCGTGAACGACCATGCGGTCATTGTTGCCAGTAACAGAGATGACCATGCCATCCGTATTGCTTAGTTTATTAGCATTTAACAATTGTTTATTGTCTTCTACTAAGTTAAGTGGTGCCACCTTGACGATGGTGCTATCCTTGTAGAAATCTACCAGTGCAGCGTGCACATCTTCTACGGTAACAGGTTTTGCTAATAGACGTGTATGTAGGCCAACACTGACCTCCATGCCACTGTAATAATCGTCTACGATAGGCATGAAGATTGGCGCTTCTGTAAGGCCGCATACATGAACCACTTCTGGCAAATGTTTATGTTGTTGACTAAGGCCATATTGACGTGGTGCGTAGAGGAAATAATCCTTTGGCTCCGATTCGTATTGACCAATCATCTTTTTACCGCCACCGCTATAACCAGTGAGGGATGTAATGGTGAAAGGATAATCTACTGGGGCAATACCTGCTTTCACAAGAGGGGCAATGCAAGCAATCATGCCGCTCGCATGACAGCCAGGGTTCGCAATATGTTGTTTCGTTTTAATATCGTTTTTGTAGCTTTCACCAAGTTCAGGGAAGCCATAGGCCCAATCATCAGCCGTTCTAAACGCTGTGGATGTGTCGATAATCTTGCAAGGATAGTCACCGCTAGCAGCCACCACCTCTTTGGAAGCCGCATCAGGCAAGCACAAGAACACGATATCCGCGTCCTTTGCAATGCTCGCAATGACATCTATATTTTTACGGTCCTCATCGGAAATGGATAATAATGTAATATCCTTCCGACCGGACAGCCGTTCGTGAATTCTAAGGCCCGTCGTTCCTTCGTGACCTACGATAAATACCTTATATGGATTCATTCTATAACCTTCTTTACTATACGTAGTAGATGACCTCTCCCGCCATCTATGTTCTTTATATTATTTCATTGGATAGTCGCCAAATGTAGCAACCATAACCGCCTTGATGGTGTGTAACCGGTTTTCTGCTTCTTGGAATGCCAAGGAGTTTGGACCTTCAAATACGTCCTCTGTGACTTCGATACCATTCATGCCGAATCGTTCAAAAATATCTTTACCAACTTGCGTTTCCGTATTGTGGAATGCTGGCAAGCAATGACAGAATTTTGTATTTGGATTACCAGTTAAGGCCATCATATCTGCATTGATTTGGAATGGTTTAAAGAGGTTAATCCGTTCTTCCCACATATCGTAAGTATCCCCCATTGTTACCCATACGCCAGTATAAATTACATCAAGACCTTTCACGCCTTCTGCCACATTATCTGTACATGTAATCGTAGCGCCTGTTTCCTTCGCCACCTTCAAGCATTCTTCGTAGAATGGACCAGCTGGCCAGAATTGTTTAGGACCGATGAGGCGGAAATCCATGCCCATTTTCACGGCACCGCTCATCAAAGCGTTACACATATTGGATTGACCATGGCCTACATAGGCATAGGAAATTTCGTTCAATGGCTTGTCGATATTTTCTTGCAATGTAAGGAAATTCGCCAATGTTTGTGTAGGATGATCCATATCTGTTAAGCCATTCCATACAGGCACGCCAGAATATTGTTCCAATGTGTCCACGTCTTCTTGGTCAAAGCCACGGAATTCGATGGCATCATACATGGAACCAAGAACACGGGCCGTATCCTTTAAGGATTCTTTTTTGTTCATTTGAGAGCCCGTAGGTCCAAGGTATGTCGTATGTGCCCCTTGGTCTGCGGCCCCCACTTCAAAGGCGCAACGTGTTCTCGTAGAATCCTTTTCAAAGATGAGCACAAAATTTTTACCTTCCATCGTTTTGATTTCTGTGCCCGCTTTTTTATCTGCTTTTAATTTAGCAGCTAGGTCTAGGTAATATTTAATCTCTTCTGGGGTGTAATCTAGCATTGTCTTAAACGATTTATTATGTAAACTTTTCATGATAACTCCTTCAATCTATACGGTATATTTAATCTATACGGTATATATTTATACAATTTCATTTTTGTTATTTGTGAAAGCTATTCTTTCGGTTGTAAATATTCTGCAGCGAGTGCAGCCATCATGGTAATACCGGATTCTAAAATCTTTTCATCAATGGTAAATCCTGCATTATGAAGTGCTGGATTACCTTCGAATCCAGTTCCCAACCAGAGGAAAGCTCCTTTAATTTTATGTAAATATGCGGAAAAATCTTCTGCCGCCATGGATGGGTGTTCTGGATGCACCACGGCGTCTTTGCCAAGGTATTTTTCTACAATCGATGTAGCGTAGTCGATGGCATCTGGGTCATTCGTTGTCGCTCCGTGGCCACGTTTATAATCTAAGGTACTCTTGGTTTTGAACATCAAGTCCAACGCTTGTAAGCTTTCACCTAAACGACGTTCAATATAGTCGCGTTTTGCTGGTTCGTAGGTACGACATGTACCTTCGAGGTATACATCGCCGCAGCCCACATTATAACGGTCACCACCGTTGATAACACCAATGGTGCATACGAGGTTTTCCATAGGATTTGTTTCACGGGCCACCATGGATTCTACATTAACAATCCAGTTCGCCGCAGCCATGATAGCATCGATACCATTGTGTGGTTCCGCACCATGCGTAGATTTACCGTGGATGTGAACGAGAAAATGGTCAGAAGCCGCCATGAGATGACCTTTTTTAAGACCAACCTTGCCCACTGGTAATTGAGGCCATACGTGAAGGCCAAAGATTTCATCTACATCGTCAAGTATACCGTTGTCCACAATGCCTTGTGCACCAGGGAATAAAGCCTCTTCTTCAGAGGGTTGGAATACGAGTTTAACGGTACCATGCAATTGATCTTTTATAGATTGCAATACGGCCGCTGTGCCAAGCAAAATGGATATATGTCCATCATGTCCACAAGCATGCATAACACCTTCATTTTGCGATGCAAAGGGCAAACCCGTTTCTTCATGGATTGGCAACGCATCAATATCGGCCCGTAACGCAATAACAGGGCCTGTGTGAGCGCCCTGTATTTCACCGATAACTGCATAATCTGAAACATCATTTACATAAGGAATATGTAATTCATCTAGAATCTTTTGAATGAATAAAGATGTTTCTTTTTCTTGACCAGATAATTCTGGATGACTATGAATATGTCGACGCCATGCTATAACTTGTTCTTTATATTGTGCTGCATATTTTTTTATTAAATCTTGTAATGTATTCATGACGGTATCTCCTTTATACACTGTATGTATATTTTATACATTATATGTGTATTTTTATAACCTATGTACGTATTATAATACTATCGCTTATATTATTCAAGTTTTATACATATATTTTGTATTTTTATTTGTTATGCTATGCATTAATTTTAATCATAGAACTATAAGCTATAAATTATATGAATTTCTAAGTTTTACGAAAAAAGAGCTGTAATAGCATACGCATACTACTACAGCTCCATTTATTTTTCAATGACGGACTCGTCTAGCTGTGTACCATCAGCCAAGAAAGCTCGTACAACTAATCGATTCGGTGTAACCGTCATCGTCATATAATTACTTGCCTCTCGATCTGGTATTACATATACATCGAGGGGGTGTTGTTTCCACTTAGGGCGCCGCGCATCCCCTGCTATACCGGTAAGAATATATAAAGGCCCTGATGGATCGCGGTCAAAGTTCCGTACATGCCCCCGATTACGATAGGAATGTAGATGAGCGGATAAGACTAAATCTACATGAAATTCATCAAAGATAGGCATGAATAATACACCCTCTTCATCAAAGCCAGCGGCCCTACTCGCACCAGGACGATTAAAGGCATATTGGAATGGATCACGATGCATAAGAACTACGATCCATTTCTTCGTATTCGATGCTAAATCTTGGCGTAGCCACTGCACCTGTACATCATATAAATCAGGGTGATGTGTATCGTGGTTATCCTCGTGATTACTTTCATATAGTTGCGTATCTAACACAACATAATGAACATCACCATAATCATAAGAATAATAATGGCGATCAAATGTGGCATTACCATTATTCGGCACATCAAAATAGTTCAAATAGGCACGTGGCTCACGCATCTTCCAATCTAGCGTATACATCTCGTGATTGCCCAGTGTAGGGGCCAGAGGAATACGTGCACTCAATGGCTTAATGGAATCAAGCCACGTCCGCCATTGATAAGCCTGTTCCCCATTATCTACGAGGTCACCCATGCTGATATACAATGCTACACCAGGATTACGCTTAGCAGAATCCTTTACAATTTGCTCCCACCCAGAATAATCCCCCGATTGAGAATCTGGGTAGATGAGAACCTCATACTCACTAGCACCAGCCGTTTCCAAAGGGTACCAATCACTACGACGGTCATTGCCATCCCCAACGCGATATTCATATTTAGTATTAGGCGTTAACCCCGTCAATGTAGCTTCGTGAATATATGTTGTACTACCATCATCGGTAAAAGCTTTATCTGTAGCACTAATAGTTTCTACCGTTTCTGTACCATCTTGGCGATACTCTATGACCGCATCAGGTTCACTGCTATCGGACTGCCACATAATGGTACGGCTCGTGCTATTATCTTGAGCTACAATTTGTCGAATATAACGACTTTCAGAATCAAGGAGCGGTTTAATCTCTTGACCACTCACGACAGCTATCGTTCGAGCGATTCGACTTTGTATGGCATCTTTATATAGATAGCCTCCTGTAGCTAATGCAGCCAAAGCTACAATGGCTAAAGTTGTTCTTAATAGTTTACTTTTATTCATATAGTTCCTTTATGTAAAAATGTATTAAGTACTAATATGAACACATTATAAAACTTAAACTTAACTTTAAGTCAAATAAGATTTTTCTATACTTCTTGAACATCTACTTTTCTATATCTAGCAGAAATACATCCCAACATATTTAATTGCGGTATATTCCATTCATTAGGTAAATAGATATCACAGGTAATCTCATCACCTATAGAATTATTAGCTATAAATTGATAGCGCCCTAATTCTTCATTGCTGTATACTCTTTCAACCTGATTTAAAGTGGTACCCATCCAAAATCGACTAAATTCCGTCCAAATAGTTTCTGCATCAATTCGAGATAACTCAACCTGTAATCTATATTTTATGCCAACCTTACATCGTTTTTTTAAGCCCATTTCGTCGGCACTACAAACCTTAGTGGAACCTTTATCAAAAGACCATTCTAGACCATCTAAGGATTGAACTTGGGTGGAAATAAGGTTTTTAAAATGTGAAAAGTCTGCAAGAAAATGTTTACATGTTACCTCAAAAGTATCTAATCTATCTATATCACTCAATTCATAATACCTCTATTAAAAGATATACCTATTATTTTTCGTAATACTGTTTCATTTGTGTATAGCCGTTGACAATGACCTCAATTTCACCGGTTCTAGGATGGAAAATAAGACCGTGAATTGGCACATCTTTAGGAATCAAAGGATTCATACGTAATTCGTCTACTGTTTCCTCTACATTTTCAGCGGGATGTGTAAAACCATCCGCCCAATGCTCCATCTCTTTTTTCACCATGTGAATGGCCTCAGGTGCAATACCTCGAGCTAACATTTTTTCTGTTAAATCTTTAGCCGTAGTTTTCGCCATACCACATTCATGATGGCCGATGATAAAGATTTCGTTAACACCTAACTCATAAATGCAAACCAACAAACTACGAACAACACCATCAAAAGGCCCTGTAATACAATTACCTGCAGTCTTAACAATCTTAGCCTCACCACGGCCAATGTCCATAGAATCCTCTAAGAAATTCACAAGACGCGTATCCATACACGTAACAATCGCCATCTGACGACTAGGCATCTTACTGCATTTTGTATCCGTTTCTACATAACCAGTATTCTGGTCCTCCACATACTCACGATTGTGTGCCAAAATATCTTCTAATAAACTCATATTTCCTCCTATTCAAAAAGACCTTGTCTAAATTAAAGCAAGGTCTCTATATTTAATACATTCAATATTTTATTATATCATATATCCGTATCCCCTATCGCTCCTGTCCATAGACTTCGGATTGCTTAGTGACAGTAATAAACCGAAAGGAAGAGAGTGTTGAGTAGTCCGTGCTCGCGCGTGACTTTGGCCCTGCGTAGCCCGAAGGGCGAAGTCAGACCCGGCCGGTGGAGCGAGCAAGTACGGGCTACTCAACATGAATACTCTAGGTCTATACCTCACTAGCGATCCGGAGTCGCCAATGCCTCAATTGCGACACTACCACCACGGACGACTTCGATGCGATTAACGAACATATCTTTAAACAAAGAAATCATGTCATTGTTTTTCGATACTGTTTTCACGCATTGTACAAGTACGGATTTTCGATTGTAGTCAATGACCTTAAGGTCAAAGGTTTCTGCAATGCGGAATATTTCTTGTTTGTCCGATTCTTTACAGCTGTTGACCTTGATGAATAATAATTCTTTTTTTGTAATCGGCATGTCCGTAAAGTCGATGACCTTAATAACCTCAACACTGCGGTTAAGTTGCTTAATGATTTGTTCGTATGTCAAATCATCGCAAGTGAGTTCGATGGTCATACGTGACATGGTAGGGTCTTCTGTTTCACCTACTGTCAACGTATCAAGGTTATAGTTTTTACCAGCGAAGAGGCCTGAAATTTTGGCCAATACGCCGATTTGGTTTTCTACATATGCTGAAATGCAGCGTTTTTCTAAATGTAATTCCATAGCCCCTCCTATTTTTTATCCTTTAATAACATGTCGCTCAACGATTTACCAGCAGGTACTATTGGCAATACATTTAACTCAGTTGGAATGATGCATTCAATGAGTGTTGGCCCTTTTTTGAAAGTATCTGCCTTTTTAAACGCTGTTTCTAATTCTTCAGCTTTTGTAACACGTATACCTTGTGCGCCATAGGCTTCTGCTAATTTCACAAAGTCTGGTACGTATTCAAATTCATCGTTATCGATCATATCGCGAGTGACAATAGCACTTTCATCCATCAACAAATTCGTACATGCATACCGTTTATCGTAGAATAATTGTTGCCACTGACGTACATTGCCAAGATAGCCATTGTTGATAACAACCAAGGTCACAGGCAAATGGTAATGCATAGCTGTTGCAAATTCTTGAATATTCATTTGCACGCCCCCATCACCACAGATGGCGAATACCTGTTTTGTTGGATTCCCCAGTTGAGCACCAATAGCCGCAGGAAAACCATAGCCCATCGTACCCAAACCGCCGGATGTCAACAATTGATGATTCCCTTCGATTTCAAGGAATTGCGTAGTCCATAATTGGTTTTGACCTATATCGGTTGCCACCACTGGACGGTCATAATGATTATTAATGTAGTCGATAATATTTTGTGGCGTAAGGCCTTCTTCACCGGCTTGTGTAACAGGACGCTCTTCTTTTAACTGTTGCAATTGAGCAGGCCAATCACCTAAGTCATGAGGTTCAATATATTCTAATAGGGCTTCAATCGCTAGTTTCGCATCCGCCACAATTGGAATATCTACCTTAATATTTTTAGAGATAGATGCAGCATCTACGTCAATATGTACAATTTTACAGTTTTGTGCAAATGTACTTAATTTACCCGTAATACGGTCATTAAAGCGCGTACCAATGGAGATCATCACATCACAATCGGTAATGGCCACATTTGGCGCATACCCACCGTGAATGCCTACATTGCCTAAGTACAATGGATGACGTGAACTAATAGCGCCTTTCCCCATTAATGTAGTAACTACAGGGATACCCGTTTTATCCACCAGTTGAGTCATCAATTCATTGGCACCACTGATGCTAATACCGCCACCTAATAAGAACAAAGGACGTTTAGCCTTAGCAATAACGGAGCACGCTTTTTTAACTTGGCCAATATGAACTGTTGTATTTGGCTTGTAACCACGAATATTAACTTCACTTGGGTAGACATCAGAGCCCATCGCCTTTTGGATATTTTTAGGCACATCTACAACTACAGGTCCTGGACGACCTGTACGAGCGATATAGAAGGCTTCTTTCAAAATACGTCCTAAATCTTTACGGTCACGAACGGTAACGGCATATTTACAAACATTACGAACTATACCAACCGTATCGACCTCTTGGAATGCGTCATTGCCCATTAACGCTAAATCCACTTGACCTGTAATACACACCATAGGCACACTATCTGAGTAGGCTGTGGCAATACCGGTAACAAGATTTGTCGCACCTGGACCAGAAGTAACCATGCAAACGCCAACCTTACCAGTGCTGCGTGCATAACCATCAGCAGCATGTGCTAATGCTTGCTCATGGCGAGGTAAGATTACTTTCACCTGATCCTGTTTGTATAATTCATCCATAATATCGATGGTTGCTGCACCAGGATAGTTGAATAAAATCTCAACATTCTCCTCTTGCAATGCTTTCACCACATATGCGGCACCTGAAATCATAGCCATCCTCCTATATAACAACCTACAAATGCTAGTAGATTATATCTAAAAAATTGAATATTATTATTATTTATGATATACTTTTTAATATATCACATCTTAGTTGATGTGAGTATGAAATAACACAATAAATCACTAAATTTAGTCGTATTTTCTGAAAGGACTGAATACTATGAAAGAAATTTTAGGTTTCCACTTAAACGGTTGCCCTTATTGCCACAACGCATTCCGTGCAATCGAAGAATTGCAAGCAGAAAATCCTGCATATAAAAACATCAAAATCGACTGGGTTGAGGATCAAAATGCTCACGAATTATTCAAAACGCATCCATATGAATACTATCCTAACCTTTGGTTCGGTACTGATAAACAATATGAAGCACAACCTGGTGAAAGCTATGACCAAACTAAGGCATACATCAAGGCTGTATTCGACAAAGCACTAGCTTAAGAATGATATAACTAATAAAAATGCACCACAAACATCGCATGTAATGTTTGTGGTGCATTTTATTATGCCTTCTTATTGAGATGTTTTTTGTCTTTCCATTCTAAATACATATGACGAATAACCTGAATAGGTGAATGCAATAACATCCTCGGTCCACCGTAGCGCATGATTTCACGGATTTTTTCTCGGTACGTCGGTGCATAACAATGTGTTTTGCATATACTGCAAAACGTCTTATGCTCCATGTGTGGACATACATCAATGCGATGCTGTGCATACTGCCATACCTGTTCACAGTCCTCACATAGTTGCCCCTTTGGCGTATGATGTTTATCATGACAATAGATGCCAATGATTTGACGCATCGTTTTTAGTTCTAGTTGACGCTTTTCTTCTACTGTCATAATACCTCCTACTTAACCGACCAGGATACCCATGCAACCGTATCCACCGTCTTATTATGAATTTCGCCATCAATAGCACGTGGTTCAATGAGTGCTCTAATTTCTCGCTTCATATCTTCCATGGTGCCCCACTCATTATTATGGAGACGCATCGTGAAATAATCTACCGCTTTATCGAGGCTCATAACCTCTGTTTCAGGCACGGTCTTGTAGGTAACTTTCACATTATGACCTATCTCGTGAATAGCATCTAAACATTCTTTCAGCTTACCAGCCCAAGGAAATGAATCTCGTCCGAAAAAGTGTTCAGACAACATATCTACCGTTTCATCCATACGTTCACTAAACGCAATCCATAGACATGTGTCATGACTTGCATTGTGCATGGCACGTATATTCTCTACATCAAACATGATAGGACAGAAAATACTATACGCCAAATCAAAGGACTTATCCCAGCCTAATTTCTGTCTAGTTTCTTCAGACCACGGCGCAATATATAGACTCACATCAAGGCCTTCTGTATCTGCCAATTGTTTAGCACCATGAATCATGCCATCGGACAAATCAATACCCGTAGTTTTATAACCTTCTCTAGCTAATCCAAGTGCGTAATCGCCAACACCACAACCAATATCAAGAGCAGTTCCACCAGCTGGAGGCAATAGATGTTCATCCTTTAAAAATGCGAGAAAATCTGTCACCTGCGCCTTACGATCTGCTCGATTATGTAGTTCTACGAAAAATTTAGACCGATTATTCCAGGCCTCTTGTTCATCTCGCCAATCATGGAGATCAACGGATACTTCTTGTATTGTATTATTCATGTTATATCCTCTACTATGATACTGTATATGCTAATGTAAATATAGTTAACACAATATCCATATAACCCCATCGTTCCAAATGGGTAGGTTCAGATTTTATATATGGATACTATAATTTTATTGTATATTATTCTCAATAAATTTTGTGTTACTATAGTCACATTTACATATATTATCTAAAGTATCGAATATTGCATTCTATATAGTTACATGGTATCGGATAAAACATATCGTATAGAACGGCCCTTACCGATTTGTTTAAGTCGCCCTTTCTCGACCAAACGTCGTAACACTCTACCACTCGTGGCCTGTGCTATTTGTAATTCTGTATCAACATCACTCCGTTTGATACTGCCACAATCACGAACTAGATTAATGATCTGCTCTTCTTGTTGATAGCTAATTTTAGGTACATTATGTTCAGATAACGGCTCCTCAACATTGCAATTTGGTAATATTAATTTAAATGCATTAGTAGTCACAATAATTTGAGGTTTAACCGTTTTATCTTTATAGGCATCCATAATTTTTTGTAAGCCTGTCCCATAGGCTTCAATTAATTCTAAACGATAAAATACATTAGCTAATTTGGGATTCCGGCACAATGAAAACCCATCTAGTAAAATATCGTCTAAACTAGTTCTAGGTGGCAAGCCACCAAGTGATGTAAACTCTATACGATTATCATATATACCTATGGTGGGACTCGACATATACGAATAATCTCTATGAACAAGCATATTTAATAACGCTTCACGAATAGCAATCTGTGGATAGTCTCGTTTATCCTTTCTATGGAGACCTTCAATGGTGGCTTTCACAGCATTACGATTATCTATATACTCGTATGCCTCATATAATTGATCCAATAAAGGACCTTTGATTTCGCGCCTATCTCGGAAAATATATTCATCTGTTCCTTGAAATACTGCAATTTTCAACTCATGAGGGCATTGATCAGACAATAGTAACCCTAGATTTGTATAAATATCATCAAATTCAGTAATGCCTAATGTTCTTTTTTGCGGCTCATTAAAGGCTAACTTTTTACCATCAAATTCATGTTTTAAGCGTTTAAATGTTAATTTTTGTTGTAAGGACCTAGTGCTTTCGTAACTGTCTCCGTCAGTATCGCGAATCATATCCTTAATTAACATATCACTAGCTGGCACAGAAGCGAAACCTTGTCGCACATATACACCACTAGGCTTTAACCCCTTACTATGAATGTAATACGGTCTTAATGTACCACGTTGGACTGTAATTTTTAATATATTTTTATCATGCTCTACTAAATTATCATAGTGAATAAATGCAGAAATATCTGGCTTAATAGAGTCTCGTAGTGAATTCCCTATTTTTAACATAAGTGCATCACAATCATCTACACCTATAATATCGCCATTATCATCAATACCTACATAAATAGTACCACCATTAGTATTAGCAAAGGCAATGATTTCCTTTCGAATATCCTCTGTATATTCTCTTTTCAACTCTATTATTTCCGATTCTTTATACATATAAACCTCCTTTCTAATCTAATCTAATCTAATCTAATCACATTATATTATAAATCTGATTAGAAAATAAAGACTTTCTTTCAAATCTAGACAATTTAAACACATATGAAAAGGGACTATAACCATATGCAATATAACGCATTAAGTTATAGTCCCTTTTATGTACTAAATTATTTTGTATCGTCTTGCTTAGTTTCTTCTGTATCTACAGGTTTGCCAAGCTCATTTTGTTTTAAAACTTGTTGTTCTAATTCTTCTACGCTAGTTGGTTGTTCAGATTGTTCAGGTTTATCTTGAGGTTTAAATTCAGCAGGTTTTCTATCGAATGTATCTCTAAGTTTATCTGTACCTTCTTTAGCTAGGTTTTTGATAGCTTCAGGATCTGCACCACTGAATGCTGCAAGAGCATCTTCATTCTTAGGATCAAAGAACGGCGCTTGTTTAAAGCCCAACATAGCAGCTACGAACACCATCGGAATTTGCGCAATAGCACTGTTGTATTCTTTTACTTGGAAATTATAAATTTCACGTTTATTAGAAATGAATGTTTCATTCGCACTAATCGCTTCCAAGAATTTACCATATTGAGAATCTGCTTTTAATTCTGGAAATTGATTTGCTAAGGCTGTAATATTTTGAACAGCCTTCGCCGTTGCACGTGCCATTTCTAAGAAATTATCAGACACCTTTAATTGAATAGATTTCTCGTAATCGCCATATTCATCAACTAAACCAGAATATTGATTGATAATAGCTACCTTTTTCTCATAAGCTACGATAATATTAGCGCGAGCTTCTTTAATTTCTACAGTTAATTTTTGCAATGTATTATATTGCTTAATAAAGAAAATCACAAGCGCTAATATCAGCAGAAATATTAATGAACTCATATAATCCTCTCTCCATTTCTGTAACACTATAACGTAAACCAAACTAACATGAACAACATGAATAATTTGGTAACATTATACCATATCAAATATATAACTGATATGAAGTTTCATTCATGAAGTTATATAAATCGATCAATCTCCAATCATCACTCGATATACTGGAACAGTATCTACTGTTTCTACATATTCTAATCCTTCAAAAGAATCTAGTCCATCTACTATTTTATTGGCCAATTGATTATGAATTTTTCTTAATAATTCTACATTAGTAAAATATCTTTTATTCTCTGCGCATAATTCGAATTCAATATCAGTTTGAAATACACCATCAATTCGGTTATCTTCATCTAAATCAGTTGTATCAACAATATGTTCATTGATTCGTAGCTGTTCAGAACCTGTAATAAAAGCTTCATAAACAATACATACCTTGTGAGCATTAACAGCAAGCCCATTCGGATTCCAATTCGCTTTATTATCCTCAATATAATTCATAACATCCTTGGTGAAAGCATCATTACTCATATACTCTTGATTAGAAAAAGCCCAATATACAGATGTCAATATATCATCAGTACTAGGAGTAGCCGCTAATTTCTTTTCTACTAATTTTCTTGTTCCCCTTTTAAGCAGAGGCTTTTTAATAATGTAGAATACTGCCATTGTAGGTATCAAAATAGCCGCTAATACTGGTAGCATACGAGGTAAACTAGCCATCATACCACCGGCCCGCCCTGCTTGGGAATGAGCAGTACTTAGATTTTGATTTACTGTATTCTCCGTATCCGTCATATAATCTAGAAGCCATGGATATATTTCTCTCCTATTAATAAATACCAATGCCGTTTCATATTAACTATCAAAATTATTTCACACATTACTTATATTTATTATAATAGAGAAAAGAAGGAGTTGAAAATATGGAAAAATATATAATAATACTAATCTTTGTATTAGTCGGTATTGCTGTAGTCTTTGCTACATATAACTTATCTATCATTAGATCCATGCCTCCTGAAGAACGTTATAAACTTCTTTATTTTACAGATGATCAAGTCTCTATAGGCATTGGATTAGTAAGAAGAACCTATAAATTAAAAGATATTCGCGAAGTGCGTTTCTCCAAAGGAAAAAAATTCCGCAGCATGGGAAGCTGGGCGGGCAGAATGAAGATTTGCAAAATAAATGGTAAAACAAGCCGTTGGATAGAATTTGATGGTACTGTCTATTACAAAAAGATGGTATATATAACAAGTGAAGAAATCATTGATAAATCAATAGAATTACTCATGAAGGAATTTAGATCCAGAGGAATTCAGTGTAATAAATATAGATAGTAAATTATGTCTCTCTAAACTATGGATTTACCTTTAACGATATATACAAAAAGGCTTCTCGACATTTCGAGAAGCCTTTTATTATTGGTGCGCCTAGCAGGATTCGAACCTGCGCACTCGGTTCCGGAGACCGGCGCTCTATCCCCTGAGCTATAGGCGCATGTGTACTAAAGAATTATACCATATTACAGCATGCTTCGATAGTATAAAGTATATTAGCACATGGACATATAATATACGCCCCTATCATTAGCCAATCGGTAAACTAACAATAGAGGCGTAGTATACTATATATTCTGTTTGATGACCTGTAAGAGTGCATCGCAGCTACGACTTACATCGTCATAGGTTTCGTCAAAATTTCCCGTATACCAAGGATCCTTTACATCTCGGCTTTCACCAACAAATGTCATAGCCTTATGCACCTTATGCGCTACATCATCACCGATAATGCGATACAAGTTCCGTGCATTATTTTCATCCATGATGATGAGGTAATCAAATCTATCGTAATCATCCATAGTCACTTGGCGGGCCTTACGAGGAGCATAAGGAATCCCCATTTCATCTAATTTTTGTTTAGTTCCATAATGGGTATCATTTCCTATCTCCTCACGAGATGTGGCCGCAGATTCTATATAAATAGAATTAGCCAGACCTGCCTTGTTAACGATATGCTTCATATAAAACTCTGCCATGGTAGAACGACAAATATTGCCGTGACAGATAAATAAAACATTAACCATTATATCTCCTTTAACACCACACCAAGCGCCGAGTTATTAACGTACAAAGTTCGTAGATACATTTTTCTCTGTATCTGGATATGGCACACCTTGCTCCTTAGCTACCGCAAAGCTACGCATCATCCAAATCATATTACGAGCCAAGTTACGCATGGTTTGCATGCCTTCTTCATCTTGCTTAGCATCTTCAGCCACTAGGCCGTGGCTAATATTCCAATATGTAGAACCTGCAACTGGCATTTGAGAAATACCAAAATATTTATTAAGTACATCAAAAGATGCCGTTGTACCACCACGACGAGCTACTGCAATAGATGCACCCGGTTTAAAAGCAAACGGATTTGGTGTTACGCTTTCTGCACTAAAAAATACGCGATCTAAAAAGGATAAAATACGTCCGCTAGGATGTGCATAATATACTGGGGTTGCAAAGATAAAACCATCTGCAGCCTTCGCTTTTTCTACAAATGAATTTACATCATCATCCTTAAATACACATTCGCCATGTTCAAAACAATAGCCGCATTGAATGCAATCACGAATAGGTTTATTGCCAAGCTGAATGACCTCTGTATCTACATTAGCCTCGCTAAATACCTTTTGTACCTCTTGTATAGCTTGCATAGTTGTGCCATTCACATGACTACTACCATTTACGATTAGAACTTTCATATTATGTTCTCCTAATTCTTACTTAAGAAATTGTATAAACACTAATTATTTAATCTTAGCATAGGAAAATGAATTTGTTAAATCAATAAATCCACTTGTTATATGAAAACATCGACCAGTTATAATTAACCAGTCGATGTTTGTTTGCATTAAAACTATAAAATAGTTACATATTCAATTAGAAATTATGCCGTACCCCCGCATCGATACGCCATGTATTGTCTATAGTAGCACCAAAGTTTTTCGTAAATGTGCCATATAGGTATGTACTAGGACGAACGCTCCAGGAGCCACCGATTTCAATATCAAGCCAAGTATCTTTCAAATCAAGTTCTGTTTTTACTGTTGGATTGCCTGGTGCGGAATAGGTTGTATTCATCTTACCGGAGAATTCATGAGCCAATGCGAGTTTTGCAAAGATGTTGGATTTTTCTGTTTCTTTACCAATACCAAAGCCTAATCTACCCACAGCAGAGTTAACGCCGTCAGCTTTCACATGCATAGAACCACCACCAGCAATATTGGCATCATATGAGACGCCATTCAAACGACCTACGATAAATTCTACGCTAGGGTCGATGTAGAAACCATTTTGCTTCTTAATGCGTTTACCGTATTCAGCACTCAAGGATGTGCCAAATGTGTGGTAATCACCGTTCACACGTTGTCCACCTACGGAGTAGAGTTTGTAATTATTGGATAAGCGGTTACCACGAGCGATGATATCTAGATAACGACCATCATCATGTTGTTTTGTGCCATATAGCGCAATGCCACCGATTTTACCATCCCCACTGCCAACGGCGTAAGAATTGCTAGATGTACTGTAATCTAGGGCACCACCAAAAATCCAGCCATTCGATGCCTTATGGTCATAACCAACTTGAACGCCATTATAGGTCATACGAGCATCAGCACCATCTGTAATCTTTGATTTACCACCAATATATTTAGCCCATACACCTTGATCTGTATTAGCTAAACGAAGGTCGCCTAAACGGCGTTGTAAATCGTTTGTATTATTACGCCATGCCATAGCCGTAGATGCAAGAGCGGATTTAGTACCGCTTACCAACGAAGATTCTCCAGTATGTTTAACAGTCGCAGTATTACCTACAACGAGATTACCTTGTGCATCAAACGCATCTGTACCAAGTTCTGCAACAGCTGCTGGGCGCGTTACGCCTTCGTTGATTTGAACTGCGGTGGCTAATTTTTTATCATTTCCAGTATATTGCAATTTATTTGCCAATGCTTGCATTTCCGTACGGTAACTTGCATCATCAGTTAGATTTTTTGCACTATCCCCTTGCACCGTCACATGGCTATTATCTGCCGCATGTTGGATACTAATTTTCCCCTTACCTTCTTCACTAGCTGGTACACCAGCCTTATAATCAACATTCACAAAGCCGCTATAATTTTGAATGGTAATAGGACGTGCATCGATAGGATGAATGATACCCGCTGCCGTTGGATTTGCACCACCTACGAGATTGCGTACCTTACTTCCCTTATATAGGTACGCCGCATTATCCCCTGATGGACGTTCTTTTCTAGGTGTAGGACGGTCCTTGCCAATCCATTCATTATTCCAGGTACCACTGTTTTGTAGGTAAATATCGGCACCGGAATTATGTGGATTTTTATTGCTTTCAGCATATTCATTCAAAACAGCACCACTAAGGCTAGAGTTAGGTGTTGTGAAAGCTAGTGCTATATTAGTTGGTTCAACATTATGATTTGGATCGCGGCCATAGTCCTTGTTGATAAGGCCCACATTGCCAACAGCAACTAGGTCCTTAGTACCTGGATGTTTGCCATCAGCGCCTGCATTAACATATACATCCCCTTCTTCTGCTACTACAGAATAGGTATCAGATGTTTCTACTGGATGAGTGATAATCTTACCACCTCCATCAACAAGGATATGACCTCGTTGATTGACTTGTAAACCAGAGCCGATAGCATCAATATCTACATTACCTTTGACGTGAATATTGGTATCCCCAAAATCACGGTCAGGATTATCCTTGCTAAGACGTGGCACCTTACCGCCGTAACCAGCATAAACAGCACTCATATAATAGTGACCTAATTCATTTTTAGATGCTGGTGCATCATTCTTTAAACGTACTACAAGATCTTTATCCACCGTTAACTGGGACCCAAAACCATTGTAAATACCTGTTACATTTTTAGATTTACCTTCATCGGTCAAGCTTTTACCATGTACATTAACTGTTAATGTATCTTCAATATGCTTAACTTCAGGTTGCGTTTGTGTCGGGGATCCCATCGATAAGCCTAGCAATTCTTCTGCTTTATCACTAGATACATTAATATCAGTAGCCCCAGCAGAATAAGATAAACCTGTTAATACCAAAGCAGTCATGACTGCCGATACATGACGATGTAATTTCATATAAATCTCTCTTCTTTCTTAGCCAGTCAAACTCTACACTCTTAACAGACTGGATTAAATGCTCTCAAAACATAGAAAGACCCCCTGAGTCCAACTTAGGAGGTCTTGTATTCATTCACACACTCAGTGAATAGTAAAAATAGGCTTCAGATTATTCTTCAGGAGAAATGAGGAAGGACAATGCACTGAAGTATTTATTTTGTTCCCCTTTATTTTGTGTAGGGAATGCTACTTCTACGCCCACTACATTTAAGCCATCAGCAGTAACTGCTACTGTTGCTTTACCATTTTCGTCAGCTTTAGCTTCACCAGTCAAATCATTTACCAAGTCTTTGATAAGAGGTGCATTTGCATAAGGTTTACCATCTTTCAATACTTGAATTTCATAAGTGTCGCCTTTTCTAAGTGTCAATGGGTTAACAGATGGAATGATTTGAATGAAAGCATTTTTATCTACGAAAGGTTTAGCTTGTGCATTCCAATAGTGAATATCGTATTTGATAGCATGTGTACTCTTAACAGCATCTGGTACTTCTGTAATTGGTTTATGAATCATTTTGCCATCTTTAGTTTTAGTCCAATAGCCATAGTCAAAATTAGTTACTGTAACACCAAGATCTGCTGGTGGAACAATAGCTACATTTTTTTCATGTTTAACAACTTGTACTGGAATTTGTTTACCTTGAACATCATAGCCAGTAATATTTTTTACCATATCTGCACTATAGGCATTATCTACAGGGCCTTCACCAAGAACAAGGACTTTTTCATCGGTACGGTTAGCGAAGAATACGCCATGAGCGTCAACGGAAGAGCATACACAGCCTGCAGCCAAACCTACAGCAAATAAGGATGCTAATAATTTCTTATTCATAAAAACCTCCATAATCAATAACTTGTATCAACAAACTTGCTATTATTATACAAATTTATAGAGGTTTCGTATATACCTATACCCGTATAATCAAGCTATTATGCACATTCTGTATATACAGGCATTACTATGCTTATCCATCATAACTGATAAAATTATCATCTAATTTTCATATGTATATAATAAATAGGAATATCCAAACCTTATAAAAATACAAAAACGACACTCACCAGGAGTGTCGTTTTCATATATCTTGTATAGATATTATTTTTTATTTTTTGCAGCTTTCGCACGTGCAGCACGATCAAGGATTGTTTTACGCATACGAATGCTTTCAGGTGTTACTTCAACAAGTTCGTCATCGTTGATCCACTCAA
>CAKPXN010000019.1 GCA_934202095.1 uncultured Veillonella sp. | reverse complement strand
GTAGTTAAGCTCGTAAACGCCGAAAGTACTTGGCTGGAGACGGCCTGGGAGGATAGGAAGTCGCTGATTAAGCTAAAGGCTAACCGATTGGTTAGCCTTTTTTGTTATATATTTATACCTGTAGAGCCCGACTAGGGCCCCTTAAAATAGAAATTTCCCCTATATTATAAATATAGGGGAAATTATTATTATATAAAACTTATTTTTACTCTCTTATTTAATGCAAAAGCGATTTTGCTAAGTGTATCAATACTTGTATTATAACCACGTTCTATTCTGGCAATAGTTGATTGTGGAACACCAGAACGTTCTGCTAGTTCACGTTGTGTGAGTCCTGCTGCTTCCCTAGCTTTTGTAATGGCAACAGCACTTGCTAACATTGCTTTTTCTTTTAAATAAGCTTCTTTGTATTGAGGATCTTTTAACTTATTGTCAAATATTGTTTGGATATTTTCGAGTGGCATTTTGTATCTCCTTTTCATATTCTTTCTTAATTGTTATAGCATGATTGATTTCTCTGGTTGGCGTCTTTTGTGTTTTTTTCGTAAAACCGTGGGTAATAATATATTTATTATTACTTTCGTGGAAATATAGGACTCTCTGAATATTTGTAGATACTTTTGAACGTATCTCATAGATTTCTGAATTAAGTTTTTTAATCCATTCTTGTTGTATGGCGGTTAATATACCAAACTCTTCGATAGAAGTAATAACGGCATGTAACTTTTGGAAATCCTTAATAGGAAGTGATTCCATGAATTCCTCGAATTCATTGTGACCATTAGGTCTTCTAAATGATAGAAACTTCGGCTTTTCCATTAATCACCCTTCTCTCTTTATGATAGCATATATTGGTTCAAACCGATAGCATATATTAGTTCAACTATAACTCTTTTGATTTACATTTTGTAGCTCAATAATTTAATAAGTATAAGGGCACAAACTCTAGCGATATATATTCTATATTCTCTGTATTCATAATTTTTATCAATTCGGTGTGATATAATATGCATAATATTATGTATGTTACCTAAGGAGGTTTTATGTCTAAGAAGATTGCGGTTCTCGTGAACGAGGACACGATGCAACGTTGTTCTTGTGGTGGTTGTCTTAAGGCATATATGAATAAAGTGGATTCTTTTGAGCGTTATGCGGATGAGGATACTGAGTTAGTTGGTTTTACTCATAGCGGTGGCGATTTGGAGAAGAAACTGGCTTCTTTCAAGAAAAATGGTGTCACTACGATTCATCTTTCAACGTGTACGCGTGGTAAGAATGACAATTATGAAAGCATAGCTTATCAATGCGCCGCAGCTGGATTTGATGTTGTTGGGTACACTCATGGTGGTGCCGTATCTAAAGATGGTAAGGTAGCTATTGAGCTTGCTGGTGAAGCTAAGTAAGACTGCCTTTATTTTGAGAGACATGAGAGGATAGAATATGAACAAGAAATTTAAATCTTTGGTATTAGCCGCAGTGATGGGGCTTTCGTTAACAACAGTGGCGGTGGTACCAACAACGGTAGAGGCTGCTTCTGCAGGTGCGGCGGAAACGTTACTTGGTGGTGCAGTAGTATATGCATATGTAGCCACGGCTTTTAATAAAATGGATAATTCTAAGGAAGGCCAAGAGGAAAGTTTGGCTCGTGCAAAGAAGCAAACGGGCTATTTAGAGGATAGTGCGGCACAAGCACGTGTGCAACGTATTATGAAGACCTTGGAGGCTTCGCCTAGCGTGAAGCGTTCGTATGTGGTATACGCAAATCCTAGCGATGATTTCAATGCGTTCGCTACGGTTGGGCGCGTGATGTCCGTTAACAAGGGCGCTTTGGATCTATTAGATGACGATGAGCTTGCGTATGTTATGGCCCATGAAATTTCTCATGGCGAGCACAAGGACATCGTCAATGGCCTTAAGAAACAAGTCGGTTTATCTACGGCAGTGAGCCTTGCAGCTGGTGGCGGTGGTAATGCGGCCATTTTGTCCAACATTGCTGGTAATTATATGGAAAACCAAGTGTTTACAATGGGCCAAGAAAAGGCGGCTGACGAATTGGGCTTTAAGATCTTGAGCGAATCCCCATATAATGTGGGCGGTGCCGCTGCGTCTATGGCTGTGCTTCGCAATAAATACGGCGATTTGTACCGCGAAGGTTTGAACCAAGTGTTTAGCCCTAATAATCACCCTAAGACGAGCAGCCGTGTGAAGGACAATATCGACCGTATGTACACCTATTCTGGTAATCACGTAACGGTTGATAATGGCGCGGTATTTGTGAATGGCGTGAATATCTATAGCCCTGCCAATAGTGGCCGTTATACAGGCGAAGAACGGGCTTATTTCATGGCTGGTAAATTGGCTCGCTTGTATCATAATGGTCAAATTCAACAAGGTAGTGCGTCCTATAATGGTCCTACAGTTACTGTGGCCGGTCAAAACATTGTGACGACTCCGAATGCTGACGTGGCCCTTATGGTGGCGACGAATTTGAATAATTCCTTTGTGAAAGCCGCCGGTCCTGCGAAGGGGAAACAAGCGGCAAAACCAAGTAAGAAAAAATCTAATAAGAAATAATTGAATAAGAACTCATTTAAATAAGAATATAATACAACAGTGAGATGCCTTAGGTTGTACTTAGAATTTGTATTGTCGGTTTAGTTGGTAGCAGCTTTTGGTATGTATTGTTATTTTGTAGAGATAGGACGTACAGTGCACATCTGTAATATGGCGATACAATAGTGCTATATGATGGTTTAAACGAATGGTTATGCACGTATGAATAATATTCATAATTATGTATGAATCTAATAAATATGTACCTATCAAGGGGGCTACATTTATCCTCTTAGTGTGCTGATAATCTAGATAATATCTGCATAGGCAGTCTATAGAAAATATTTCTATAGACTGCCTTTTTTATATATGTGGAGCGGTGATGAATAATTTTTAGCCTGAGAAATTTTGTTGTTTTTATATGGTAGACAAATGTATGTATTGAATAGAAAAATTACTATTTATGAGATTGAATTCAGCAAATTAGTATACCTATACAGGGTATAGGTTTGTTGTGCTACGTATTGGTTTATGAAATAATAAAATAACTTAGTGTTAATCGTAATATAGCGATTAATACAGATTTCATATGTGTTTCATACGTAGTAGAGTACAAATTTATAATTATAAGTTTGAGGAGGTTATTATGGAGTATGCAATTCATCTTTTTAATGCGGGTGGCGTAGTCATGTATCCGCTAGTTTTATTTATGTTGGCCGCATGTACGATTTTATTTGAGCGGATTCGTATGTACCGCCGCATTGACACTGAAATTCAACAATTGTCGGCTAGCATTGAATCAGGCCGTAATGCAAATGATTGGTCTGCATTAGAACAAGCTATCAAGAATAATGATGATGCACTTAGTCAATTTGTAACACCAATTGTAGATTCCGTATATAACTTTGAAGGCTTGGAAAACCGCCTTCACGATGTAGTAGGCTACATGGACGAACGTTTAAAACGAGGCCTTAACTGGCTTAGCATGATGGTTACCATGGCTCCATTGCTTGGTCTATTGGGGACTGTAGTTGGTATGATTCGCTCCTTCGCAGCTGTTGGTGGCGATATCGGCGCCCCTACCGTTATTACGGGTGGTGTATCCGAAGCGTTGATTGCAACGGCAACAGGGCTTTCAGTAGCCATCGTAGCATTAGCCATCCATAGCTGGTGCACAAGTAAGGTAAATTATGATATTGCAAAATTGGAACAACGCTTAGGTTCTATCTTGGATTTATATATTAGGAGTCAACGATGAAACGTAGTTCAGTAGGGATACAAAAAGAACCTACCATCATGATTATACCTATGATCGATATCGTATTTTTCTTGCTCGTATTTTTCATGATGAGTACGTTGTATATGAATACAGAGGAACAAATTCCTCTCAATTTGCCAAAGGCATCTGCATCGACGGCGAAAACAATCGAACCAATTACGATTTCCTTAACCGCCACTCATAAGATGTATTTGAACGAACGTGAAATTAAGCCTGATGATTTAGGCAATGAAATTCAAGGCATCGTTGCGAAGGAACCACAACAGGCCTTTATCGTTCGTGCGTCTGAAGATATTGCGTATAAGGATGTTATTAGCATTTTGGATAATCTTAAGATGAGTGGTGCTCGATTTGTCAGCGTAGCGACAGAACGGAAGTGATCCTATGGTGAGTAAACGATATGGCATTCCTTTCCTAGCTGCATTGGTGGTCAATCTGGCATATTGGGGTGTTGTAGGCGATTGGTTCGGCCATTTAAAACCGCCAGAAACGCCAAAGAAAGATTTGGTCATCAATCTCGATATGGTGCAGCCAGAACCTCCAGAGCAGGAGAAGAAAGAGCAAGAAAAAATCGTATCCGATGATAAAGAAAATGCTGCTGGTGGTAAGTCAGGTAGTGTGTTGCCGGATTTATCAGGGAAACCGACACCTGGTTTGAAGGACCTTAATCCATATTTAGGTGGTAATGAAGCGGCTAATGTAGATCTACATGGGAATAATGATAATCCAGTAGGCACTCCTGGTGATGGTAATACACCAGGTCCAGGTGGTGGTCCTATCGGCAATGGTGGTAAAGCAGATGATGGACCTGGTACACAGGGCGGCAATCCTGGGACTAGTGATACGGAAGGTTCGGGATACTTTGATGATTCTGGCTATCGTGCTAGTTTAAATGCCAATAAAGTCATGCCAGCACAAGCTGTACGGCGTGGTATTACAGGGACAGTTACCATTAGAGTTTATTTTGATGGTGAAGGTAACTATATAAGCGCTGAAATTGAGGGGAGTAGTGGTTCTAGCCTTCTTGATAATGATGCACTTGCACTTGCTGCTAGATCAGGCGGTGCTACAAATACAACCGGCCAACCTCAATCAGATGTTTATTATATACGATATGAACTTGAATAGTGATTTATATAGTTGAAATGAGTCTGAATTGAATTAAATGAATTATGGCTTATGTAGGGGATATGAGAGTGTTCATATCCCCTATAATCCAATTGCTTACTGTGGCTTTTGGGTCTATAAATTAACAGATTTAAAACAGTTTTTAGTAAAAAATATAGGATGATGAACAAAATGAACAAACGTGTATATGCAGCCACAATGATGGCGTTACTTAGTATGAGTGTAAATGGTTATGCAGTTGATGTAACAACTAATACAAATCAAGAGTCATCCAATGTGATTAACATAACCGCTAATCGCACAGCTCTTTTAGATTTAGATACACCTGTAGCGATGAATGTAATCACGCCAGAGGATTTGAAAAATAGTGGTGCTACTACGGCCTTTGATGCGGTGGCCACTGTACCAGGTGTGACAATTAATTCCTATGGTGCTGGCGGTGCCGATTTTGGTGGCATGGATAGCCGTACGAATATTCGCGGCCTTGATCGGGGCGCACTTGTTCTCGTCAACGGCGTACCTATGAACCTCAACGGTAAGGGCGGGCTTGGTTCCATTCCTACGAGCGCCATCAAACGCATCGAAGTGGTGAAAGGCGCAGCGTCTACCTTGTATGGTGCAGAAGCATTGGGTGGCGTTATTAATGTTATTACTAAGACTCCATCTATAGAAGGGGGCTCTGCTACGGTTGCCGTAGGCAATCAGGGGGCTAAACGCTTTGATGTGTCTTACGGTACAGATAAATTTATCGTTGGTATCGATAGAAAATATTGGGGCGCACAGGACCCATCCACACCGATTCGCTACGATTATGCAGGTACTAAAGGATACAACTACTATAGTACTCGCAATAAGGGCAATTCGTTGGGGCTATTTATGAGCGGCAAGCTTTCAGATAAGGTAACTTTGAATTTTAACCGCGCTGAAAGCAGATCTTCCTTTGGCTTAATCAGTACAGAAACGAATTCGGTTAACCAAGCAAGACATTCTACAACGTATCATTACAAGGATGATCGCAATAATGCATCCTTGATTTATAAGGACAAAGGGACTACAGGTACATTGTTCTACAATGATCGCACCATGCGCGGTACGAGCCGTGTGCACAATACGTCCCAAGCTAAGGCGACAGAAACGAGCTATCAAGCACGTCAATATGGGTTCGATGTACAACATGAATGGGATTTTAGAGATGGGAAGGATTATTTAATCGCAGGTGTTACAGGCAAGCAAGAAACGTACCATGCAACAGCGGTACCTGTGTATATTCATCCTAAACGCAATAGCTATGCCGTATATGGTAGCTATTCTTATGAAATTAACCCTAAATGGACATCCATTTTGGGCTTGCGTTACACCGTAATCGATGACCCAGTCAAGGATCAACATGTATTGACGCCTCAATTCCAATTATTGCACTCCATCAATAAACAATCCTCCATGTATGTGAACGTAGGGAAAGCTTTCACAATGCCTAGCTTGAGTGACACATTCCGCAGCGTTAGCCGCCAGTATACAGCGGTAAGCAGCAAAAACCTTAAACCAGAAGAAGGCTGGAACTACGAAATCGGGTACAAGCGCATCAACAAGAAGGATGACTGGAAGGTTGACGTGTTCTATATGGACTTCAAAAACTTCTTCCAATGGCAACCGGATGCGAACGGTCGACCTTTGGTGCGCGTAAATGGCGGTAAATTCCGCAACGTGGGCATCGAAGCTGAATACGGCAGACGCTTATCTGACCGCCTCAAATGGAATGTAAGCGGTTCCTATTCGAATCCTAGACAAAAGGAAATGAATGAAAGTTATTGGAAACAAGCGGCTCCTAAATTGCAATTTACTACAGGCATTCGCTATGAAAGCCCAACGTGGGAAGCCGGTACATCCTTTAGCTTTGTTACAAAACGCTTGCGCAACCGCGATGGTGGCTTAAACCCTAACATCGCCCTTTGGAATGCGTACGTAGGTTACCATTTCAACAAGGACGCTACCCTTCGTCTCGACGCTCGCAACTTGTTAGACCGTCATAATGTTATTACAAATGGTGATTATGAATACTGGGGCGATCCATTCACCTATGAATTGAGTTATACACAAAAATTCTAATATTTATTTGTAGAGATTTATATAAAACCCAGTACTGGTAGGGGGTATGGGTTTTGTGCAGTCCTTTTAAATGTGTAATAATACAATTATGTAGTTTTTATGAATAATTAGTGTGTATTACGAGGGATTTGTTATGAACACTCTTAAGAAACGACGGACTTCTATACTTATAGGATTGGCTTTAATGGGATTATCTGTGAATGCATATGCAGCGGATGTAACGGCTACGGCAGATACTCCTGCTACAACTGCTACGACTGCATCTACTGAGGCAAATGGTGCACCTGAAAGCCATGTTATTAATGTAACAGCTAATCGGATGGCGTTGTTGAACCTAGATACGCCGGCAGCAATGGATGTTATTACCGACAAAGATATCATGAATAGCGGTGCCAAAAATGCCTTTGATGCGGTGAATATGGTACCCGGTATTACATCCTTCTCCTATGGCGCATCTGGTCTTGAATATGGTGCTATGGATAGCCGTGTCAATATTCGTGGCCTTGAACGGGGTTCTCTCATTCTCGTCAATGGCGTACCGATGAACCTTAATGGTAAAGGTGGTCTTAGCTCTATTCCAACAGGTTCTATTGCCCGTATCGAAGTGTTGAAAGGCGCTGCTTCTGCTTTATATGGTTCTGATGCGATGAGTGGCGTTGTTAATGTCATCACTAAAACACCTACTAAAGAAGGTGGCTCCGCTACTATTGGGGTAGGCAATATGGGTAGCCAAACCTATAAAATCAACTATGGGACACCACGTTTCTTGATTGGTATTGAACGGGGATTCTTTGGTAAACAAGATCCGTCTACACCAGTTCGTACAGATACAGTGATTCGTCCTCGTGGGTATGAATACTATACAGCACGGGATAAGGGGAATTCCTTAGGTATATTCATGAGCGGCAAATTGAGCGACAAGGTAACATTGAACTTTAGTCGCTTTGAAGGTAAGTCTGCCTATGCTCAGTTGAGTACTGAAAGCAATGCGACGAACCGCGATCGTCACTCTACAACATATGCATATGATGATTCTAAGAACAATGCGTCCTTGATTTATAAGGATGGGAATACGACGGGCACACTCTTCTATAATGATCGTGACTTGAAGGGAAAAAATCGTAAACATAGCCTTCCATCCTATACGCCTAATGATAGCAACTATATTGCTCGTCAATATGGTTTTGATGTACAACATGAATGGGATTTTAGAGGGGGTAAGGATTATTTAATCGGCGGAGTACTTGGTAAACGTGAAACGTACCGCACTACATCCGGCCCTGTATATGCAAGCCCTCATCGCCATAGTTTAGCTCTTTATGGTAGCTACTCCTATCAAATCAATCCTACATGGACTACCGTTGTGGGGTTGCGTTATACGGATATTAAGAATCCTGTAAAGAATCAACATGTGTTGACACCACAGTTTCAATTGAATCACCGTATTAATAAAGAATCCTCTGTATATATGAATGTAGGCAAAGCTTTCACAATGCCTAATCTAAGTGACACATTTAAAACGGTAAACCGACAATATCAATCGGTTAGTGGCCGCAATCTAAAACCTGAAGAAGGTTGGAACTATGAATTGGGTTACAAGCACATTACCGATAAAGATAGTTGGAAAGTAGCTGCGTTCTATATGAATTTCAAGAATTTCTTCTCTTGGAAACCGGATAGCAATGGCCGTAATACGATTCGTGTCAATGGTGGTCGCTATAGAAATGTGGGTATCGAAGCCGAATATGGTCGCAAGTTAACAGACCGATTAAAGATGTCCATCGGTGCATCCTATTCGAATCCAAAGCAAATGGAAATCGATAAAAATTACTGGAAGCAAGCTAATCCAAAATTACAATTTACAGGGGGCATTCATTACAATAGTTCCACTTGGACAGCTGGATCTAGTATCAATTTTGTAACAAAACGGATGAAGAACCGCGATGGCGGCATCAATCCAAATCTTGTAGCGTGGAATGCATATGTAGGATATCAGTTCAATGAAAATTCTTCTGTACGACTCGATGCACGTAATTTATTGAATCGTCACAATGTTATTTCCAACGGTGATTGGGAATACTGGGATGAGCCATTCAATTACCAACTCAGCTACACTCAAAAATTTTAGATTACTATAATTTTGTATTAGAACTATACAAGGAGTATCATCATGAACAAGAGCATTGCGTATCTTATATGTTTGATGGTACTCCTTTTTATAGGTATAACGGGGTGTGGTCCGCAAGAGGAATCTCAGGTAATACCTCATGCGCGTTATGTTGAAAGCTATGATGGGGTTCGCGTGGCGGTGCCTGACCATCCAAAACGTATTTTAGCCTTGTCCTCTGCATCGGATACGATTTTATTAGGCCTTGTAGAACCAGACCGCTTGGTGGGTATTAATAAATTGTCTACCTATGAAGAGTATTCTTTAGAGGCGAAGCGTGCTAAGTTGGTCAAACCTGTTATGAGTTCCTATCCGTTAGAAAAAATCATCGCCTTAGACCCCGATCTTGTCATAGCACCTGATTATACGAGTGCAGACGTTATTGCAGGCTTACGCCATATGGGCATACCTACTGTTGTAGTGCCAACCGGTACTACGGTGGAATCGGTTATTAAGAATGTGACGGACATAGCTCATATTGTGGGTGAAGATGAAAAGGGCCAGTTTTACGAACAGAAGATTCGCCGTGAATTAGCTGAGATGAAACGCCTAGGTGAATCGATTCCACTAGCGGAACGTAAAAGCGTCCTCTTTGTATCATCCATGGATGGTTACACGGGAACGGGAAGCCTGTTTGATGATATGTGTAAACACATGAGTATCTATAACGCACCGGATCTTCTCGGCTTACCGCCTCGGACACCCTTTGGGGATGAACGTGTACTCGCCATGAATCCAGATTATATATTTATTCCAGCTTATAAGGGCATGGATAAGGGCTTATCAAGTCGCTATCTAGATAACCCAGCCTTTCAGAATCTTCCGGCTATACGGGAAAACCGTGTGAAAGCCTTGCCGGCGGCGTACTTATATACTATGAATCAACATATTGGCGAGGCGATGCTAGCCATTATGCATACTGTGTATCCTCAATTAGAAAGGAATTCTCATGACTAAACAGAAACAACGAATCGTGGCAATTGCCATAATTGGTGTATTGCTGTGTATTGTGAGCTTATTGGCTCTCCATGTAGGGACGATTATGATTCCTATCGGTGGGGGCGTGCAAAGTATTTTAAATGGTATAGGCATACCGGTACATTTTACGGAGCCGATTACAGCTGAACAAGAGGCGGTATTGTGGTTTATCCGCATGCCACGCCTAATCATCGGCCTTCTCGTAGGCGGTGCACTCGCGTTGGCGGGTGCTGTTATGCAAGGTGTGTTTTCGAACCCATTGGCAGACCCTGGCATTATGGGCGTATCCGCAGGGGCATCTCTTGGTGCAGTGATTGCCATTGCTCTTGGCGTAACATCTCTTGGTATGTTTTATATGCCTGCCTTTGCCTTTATTGGGGCCTTTGTATCTGTGGGAATCACCATTATTTTAACCTTGCGCAATAATAAATTAGATACGACGACCTTATTATTGGCTGGTGTGGCGGTTAGTATGTTGCTCGGTGCTTTTACTTCCGGTATTTTGACGATGATCAACGAATACCGATTGCGTGAATTCCTATTCTGGATGGTCGGTGGCCTTGATTTCCGTCGTTGGGATCATGTGGCACTAGCCGTAGGGCCTATCGTGACGGGCAGCGTTATTTTGATGATGCTGGGGCGTCATCTTAATGTACTCGTTTTGGGCGATACTGAGGCTCGTGCCTTGGGCTTGCCAGTTATGGCATACCGTATGTTATTCCTGTTCTTATCATCTGTGGTTACTGCTACCGCCGTATGCGTCAGTGGTTCTATTGGCTTTGTAGGCCTTGTGGTCCCTCATATTGTACGCCTCTTGGTAGGACCTGATCATCGCATACTGTTGCCTATGGCGGCCGTTGGAGGGGCATTATTCCTCGTATTTTGTGATACATTGGGGCGCGTTATCGCACAACCTATTGAAATTCGCGTTGGTATCATGACCGCTCTCTTAGGGGCACCATATTTCTTATATTTGCTTCATCGTTTGCGTAGTAAAGGAGGGGCCTAATGAAATTAGAAGTTCAATCCCTATCTGTTACATTAGGGGAAAACGCTATTCTAAAGGACGCGTCCTTTTCTATTGATAGTGGTGAATTCGTTGGCATTATCGGCCCTAATGGGTCTGGTAAAACGACGCTATTAAAGACATTGCGTGGCCTGTATCCTATATCTGGTGGTCAGGTTTTGTGGGATGGTAAAAGCATCACTTCCTTAAGCGATAAGGAAATTGCTCATCATGTGGCGTATATGCAACAGTCCATCAATGTTTCCTTTGATTATGAAGCCATTGATATAGTGATGACAGCGCGTTATCCTTATTTGAAATGGTGGCAACAAGAGGGCCCAGAGGATAAAGCCATCGTAGAAAAGGCGATGAAAGAGGTAGGCGTGTATCACCTGCGACATCGGTCCGTGCAAAACCTTAGTGGTGGTGAACGGCAACGTGTATTTCTAGCTAAGGCGCTGGCACAACAAACAGAGGTGCTATTACTAGATGAACCGACAGCAGCCCTTGATTTAGTGTACGCCGATGATATCTTTCACGAAGGCCGCAGATTGTGCGACGAAGGCAAAACGATTTTAATCGTCGTCCATGATTTAGAATTAGCCGCTAAATATTGCACTAAGCTCGTCTTAGTAAGCGATGGGCATATTGTAGATGTAGGGACGCCGAGAGAGGTGTTGACGGCAGAAAACTTACGGAACGCATTCCGTTTATCTGCTGCGGTCTACGATGATCCGTACTTTAAACAACAACGAATATTCGTATTCCCTAAGGGTACCACGAATATTGATGACTTTAAACAAACAGGCGGTAGTACAGACATATCTATCGATCCTGCGTTGAAATAAAATTTTCTACCCTGAGTTGAAATAAGATGTTTCTATCCTAAATGAGGTTAGGCTTATGTTATATCCATTTACTGCTATTGTGGGCCAAGAGGAAATGAAATTAGCCCTGTTACTCAATGCTATCAATCCATCCATTGGTGGTGTGTTAATTGAAGGTGAAAAGGGCACTGCTAAATCTACGGCGGTTCGTGCATTAGTCAATCTGTTACCTCCTATGGAACTAGGGGCTAATGCAATGACTGTTGTAGAATTACCTATAAATGCGACAGAGGACCGCGTGGTAGGGTCTATTAATTTGGAAAAGGCCTTACAGGACGGAGTGAAAGCCTTTGAACCAGGCATTCTACAGGCTGCCCATCAAAATATTCTCTATGTAGATGAGGTCAATCTCTTAGATGACCACATTGTAGATATTTTGCTTGATGTAGCTGCTATGGGTGTGAATACGGTAGAGCGTGAAGGGGTGAGTCATTCCCATCCGTCCCGTTTTATCCTCGTAGGCACGATGAATCCAGAAGAAGGCGACCTTAGACCTCAGCTGTTGGACCGTTTTGGATTGTCCGTCATGGTCTATGGGGAACATGATCCAGTACAGCGTATGGATGTTATCAAGCGCCGTCTAGCCTTTGGTGACAATCCAGAAGGTTTTATTGTATCATATGCCGAGTCGGAATATGACTTGCGAGAACGTTTATTGCAAGCTCGTCAGTTGTTACCGAGCATCATTCCCACAGATGATGTGTTGCTAAAAATTGCGAGTATCAGCATAGGAGTAGGCGTTGATGGTCATCGCCCAGATATTACGATGATGCACACCGCTCGTGCTCATGCAGCCTTTTCTGGTCGAAGTCAAATTATAGATGATGACCTTAAGGTGGCTGCCCGTTTAGCATTGAAACATCGGTTACGTCGATTGCCTTTTGAAGAGCAAGGACACGATGAAGACCGTATTGATATGGTAGTTTCTGCGGCGCTTGAGGGCTAGCTATGAGTCCATCTGTGCAAGAGGCCCTCAAAATAGGTCTCGTAAATGATCAGATTCATACCATTGTTATTTCTGGTGGTACCGGTGTTGGTAAAAGCTTTATCGTACGCCAATGTTTAGAGGCGTGGCAGATTCCGTATCGAGTAATACCTGTGTATATAGATTCGTCAGAATTGCAAGAATCCATCGACTTTGAAGCATCTTTAGAACAGGGCAAGATTATAATGTCCTCAGGTTTATTGGATGATGCTAGTACGCGTTGTTGGGTCGTCGATGATGGTCATGTGTTGTCATCTGAGGTGCGTCATGCACTACTAATAGAGGCCACGCGTCGTCATATCTTGCTTATCATGACCATGAACCATGAAAATCAAACATTGGATGATGCGGAGTGGGAACTCGTAGATGTGCATGTATCGATGGAGGCTCCTTCATTAGAAACTCGCATAGCTGTTTTGCAACAAAATCGAGAAGATATCAAATGTATTGATACGCCTAAGACGGAGCTATTTGATGTTAAAAAAGTTGAGGCGGTTGCTGTTCCGGATGCTATGCTTTCACTAGCTATATCCTATGCATTACAAGTCCATACTGTAGGCCATGACGCAGAGTATGTATTGTTACAAGTCATGAAGTCGCTAGCTGTTCTCGATGGTAGTTCGTACTGTAAACCAGCGCATGCAGAACGTGCTGCACTCTATGTATTGCCACATCGTATGAATCAAAATGAAATATCAGAATCGCAGTCTTCCTCAGGGAATAATGATGGTAATCAAGAGCAGAGTCAGGCTAAGGATACAACGGATACAGATGATTTTGATAGCCCTATGGATTCTAAAGCGGGAGATTCTCGCGATGAGGAACCGAACCCTAATGGGCCAGCAGATTCTAGTCATATTGGCGATACAGAGGAGGGGGCGTCTGATGAAGAAGAATCTAGTGAATCTTGTGGCTCTGATTCAACATCGTATGTGTCGGATAATGGCATGGATACAGATAGAACTCAAACTGATAGAAGCTCTGTTTTAGCTTTGCCCGATACGGTGGCTCAAATTGCAAACAATATGTTTCAGTGGAAATTGGAGTCATCTAAGACGGTAGATCGTCAGTATCGTAAGGGCTCAGGACGTCGCCTCATGACTAAAACAAAGGACACTAGAGGCCGCATGATTCGATCCTATCAGGATGAACATGCTTTAGAGGACTTGGCGTTGGTCGATACCTTACGAGCAGCAGCGCCATATCAACGGTTGCGGGCTGCTGTTAAGGCAAAACAAGTAGAACAATCTGCTCAATTACAGCAGGGTAAACGACAAGATGATAAGGGCTTATCTATTCTTGTGAAACCACAGGATTACCGTCGAAAGGCCCGTGAAAAACGGATCGGTGCGTATCAGCTTTTTGTAGTCGATGCCAGTGGATCGATGGCGGCACGGCATCGTATGGAGACCACAAAGGCTGCTATTTTAAGCCTGTTACGAGATTCTTATATTCATCGTGACTCGGTGGGGCTCATTGCATTTCGCAAGGATTCAGCCGAGGTATTATTACCCTTCACGCGTAGTGTAGAACGGGCTGAGCGATTATTAGCAACATTGCCTACGGGCGGTAAAACGCCATTGGCTCAAGGCTTGCGTACGGCGTACACAATGTGCGATAGACTTTTACGCAAACATTCGGCGGAGCGCATACAAATGATTTGTATCACCGATGGTCGTGCTACGTCTGGGGATGCAGCGGACCCCGTAGCAGAGGCTAAACAATGGGCTCGTATTCTAGGAACCTTGCCGATAGACTGTATCGTTATCGATACGGAAACGGGCTTTATCAAGCTAGGGTTAGCTAAGGAATTATGTCAATTGATGAATGGCAGTTATTATGCCATGGACACTATTTCGGCAGATCGTATTTTGCGGGTATCTCGGAGGTAAATCATGAGTCGTCTCATGTATATTTCTAATTTAGGAAAACAAATCCAATATATAGAAAAGGCTGTCGCCACCTATCCAGAGCTTTTACAGGGGAAGGTAGACATTTGCAATATGAAACAACCTCCTATTTGGAATGAGGATTTTGAAAGCCGCCTTCGCGCTGCCGATGTAGTTCTCGTAACCAATATGGGGGTTGGCTTAGACACGCCGTTTTTGGAACGTCTGGAACGATGGCTATATGCGTATCATCCTAAATACTGGATTGATGTGGTGGAACCTAAAAAAACAGATATTCTATATCGTAACTTGGATGAGGATCAGCGTGTTCGTCTTGAAAGCTACCGCCGTACTAGTGGCGTCATGAACTATGTGCGCCTTATCAATGGTGCTTTCAGTACAAAACCTGTCTCCGAATGGGAGGAACCGGATCATATTCCGTGGCAAGCCATCATGGGGCAATCAGGCAATATCTATGAAACCTATGATGAGTTCATGGATGTGGAAGGGCATCGTGATTGGCCATCCATAGCGGTATATTTTTATCGTGACGAGTGGATTATGGGGGATATTGAGTATCAACAGGCCTTATTCGAAGAGATTTACAAACATCAGTACAACCCAATTATTTTTTATGGACAGTATGGTTCGAATCCTCGTGTGGGTATTCCGAATATGAAGCTGTCTATGAACTATCTTTTTGGGAAGGATGTATTCCCCTTTGATGTACTCATCAATACGTGTAAATTCTCCTTCCAGTCCTTAGGGGCTCAAACCTTAGAGGAGTTAAAATTACAGGGCGTTCCTATCGTACAGGGCTATACCATATATATGGACGAGAAGTCCTGGGTGGCGGATCCGCAAGGCGTGACGCCACTAGATGTGAACCTATCTATTTCACAACCTGAGCTAGATGGAGTTATCCACGGTGGGGTCGTGGCTTGTCAGACCTTTGATGAGCAGGGCCACTATATGTACCTGCCTGTGAAAGAACGCATCAGTGCAGTGGTGCAGCGCGCTATTAAGTGGTCTAAATTGCGTCACATTCCTGTAGAGGAGCGTAAGGTAGCTATTATACTACATAACTATCCGCCGAAGAATTCTAACATTGGGTCCGCTGCAGGTCTTGATACGCCTGAGTCGGTGCTACGATTATTGCGTCAAATGCAAGCGGAAGGATATTCAATCGATAGTGTACCAGAAACGAGTGCCGCTTTGATGGATGTGGTGACCTCACATATGACAAATGACCGGTCTATGCTCACCGATGAGTTATTAGCCTCTGCCGAAGGCCGTATGAGTAGCGACGATTACAGAGCATATTTTGCTACACTGCCAGAAGATACACAGAAGGCTATGGTTGCATCTTGGGGCGAGGCTCCCGGGGATGTATTTGTTTACGATGATGAAGTTATTATCCCTGGATTTTCTAATGGCAATTTATGGATTACAGTACAGCCGCCTCGTGGCTTTGGGGAAAATGTATCCGCCATTTATCACGACCCCTGTTTGTCACCTCCGCATCAATATCTAGCCTTTTACCATTGGGTACGAACTGTCTTTGAAGCGGATGCGGTCATCCATGTCGGTACTCATGGCTCCTTAGAATGGCTACCAGGTAAGGGGGCTGGCCTCAGTGCTAGTTGTTATCCTGAAATTGGTATTTCTAGCTTGCCTAATATTTATCCCTATTGGACTACGATTATAGGGGAAGGCATTCAGGCAAAACGGCGTAGCTCAGCCTGCTTGGTGGGGCACTTGTCGCCACCGATGACGACGGCAGGCCTTTATGATGAGCTTGAAGAACTAGAGGCCTTGCTCGATGAGCATAGTCATTTTGAGCAAGAACACCGTGAGAGTGTATTGGAAATAGAAAACGTAATTAGAGAGAAATCTATCGACTGTCATCTCGTTGATGAAGAACAAGGCGCTACGATGGATGTGGCTGACCTTATTACAGATGTCCACGAAAAATTAAGTGACTTAAAGCATATGCAAATGCGCAACGGCTTACACATCTTAGGGCAAGGACCTGAGGGGCTAGACTTAGAAGAATTTATTACAGCTATTATCCGAAACCCTCAAGGTGAGATGGCATCAGGTCTTGCTGTTATAGCAGAGGAGCTGGGTTACGATTGGTCTTATATGGAGGAATATGCTGGAGAAATGGATGCGGATGGCACACGATACAGTGTCATTATCGATCGCATATGGGATGAGTTGCGTAGCTTTGTAAGTTATGTAATCAATACGCCAGAGTATACCGTGCCTGAACGATTAGAACCGTTGGCAAAGGCTATCGTCCAAGAGTACATCTCTAAGTTAGGCGATACTAAGAATGAACTTATCTCCATTTCTAGAGCCTTACAAGGGCAGTATATAGAGCCCGGTCCAGGAGGTGCTCCATCAAGTGGTCAAGTCGATGTACTGCCTACGGGACGTAACTTCTATGGCCTTGATGAACGGGCTTTACCTACAAAGATAGCCTACCAACTAGGCATAGAGTTAGCGGACCAAGTTATCGCCGATTATATTCTAAACGAGAAACGGTATCCTGAGACGGTGGGCATTATCCTTTGGGCTACGAGCAATTCTAGAAGTCATGGTCAGTGTTTAGGTGAGTTTCTCTACTTGTTAGGGGTTCGCCCTAAATGGCAATCCGGTGGTAGCGTGTCAGGCTTAGAAGTGATTCCATTAGAGGAGTTACAACGTCCGCGCATCGATGTGATGGGCCGCATCAGTGGCCTCATTCGGGATATGATGCCTACCGCCATCGGTTGGCTTGACAAAGCAGTTGAAATGGTAGCAGAACTAGACGAATCCCCAGACGATAACTATGTGAAAAAGCATATTCATGATGATGTAGATTGGCTCGTCGAGCAAGGTGAAGACCTTCTGTTGGCTACTAAAAAGGCGAGACTTCGTATCTTTGGTGATCCACCTCAGGCCTATGGTACCGGTGTGGGCGCCTTGATTGAAGGTAAAAATTGGGAGTCTTTCCAAGACATTGCTCAAGTGTACAGCCAGTGGAGCAGCTTTCACCTACACAAGGACATTCCTCAAGATATGAGGCTGTTTCAGCGTCGATTAACGACGATGGATGTGACCATTAAAAACGAAGATAATCGGGAAACGCACATTATGAGTGCCGATGATTATTATAGTTATCACGGTGGTCTCATTGCAGCGGTACGGACCGCAAAGGGCAGTGCACCTCGCGCCTATGTAGGGGATAGTTCAAACCGTAGCCGCGTTGTGATGCGGCCCTTAGGCGATGAAATTCGCCGCGTTGTACAAGGGGAAACGCAGAACCCTAAATTTATCGAAGCCATGATGAAACATGGCTATAAAGGGGCTTCAGATATGTCGAATGTGGTTTCCCACACCTTTGGTTGGGATGCTACGAGTGATGTTGTACCGGACTGGGTCTATGAAGGGTATGCGAATAAGTATACCTTAGATAAAACCGTGCAGGACTGGATGCGCCAGGTAAACCCTTGGGCCTTACAGCGTATTACAGAAATTTTACTAGAGGCTGCTCAGCGTGGTTATTGGGATGCATCGCAAGAGATGTTACAAGATTTACAATCATTATATATTTCCATAGAAGGTGTTATAGAAGGTCGTTAATATGAAACAAAGAATATCGATTATATGCGCCATACTGATGATGGTATTGTTGGTGGTCGGTTGTGGTCCTGCACAAACGGGGACTACAGGCGCTACACATCAGGTTACGGATGGTACAGGCACGGTTGTTACGGTGCCTAATGAGCCAAAGCGCATCGTTCCTCTTGCAGCGAGTACAGAAGATATTGTGTTGTCCTTGGTTGATCCAAGTCGAGTAGCTGCGGTTGGTACGGTACCTAATAATGTACCTGAAGCGTCGGCTAAGGTAGAGAAACATGTGAAAGCATCCGCTGAGTCCATGCTTTCAGTACAGCCTGATTTAGTATTGGTACCAAATTGGATGTCTCCCGATGCAATCGGAGAAATGCGCAATATGCAAATTCCAGTGTATGTATATAAGACGCCTACTACAGTAGAGGAAGCAAAGGCTACCATTCATGAGATTGCAGGGCTGCTACATGCCTCTGATGAGTCCATGATTGCCAGTATGGATGCAGATTTGAAAACTGTAGAAGAAATGGCAAATAAGTATAGTGGAGAGCGCCCATTAGTGGCGTTTTATTCCCAATTTGGTTTAACAGGCGGCAAGGGTTCAACCTTTGATGATATGTGTAAATACTTAAAGGTTAACAATGCGGCCGCTCAAGTAGGTTTAGGCCCTTTTGATAATGGGACTAGAGAAGACTTAATAAAATCTAACCCAGATATCATTTTTATTCCTTCCGTGGCCTATACTTCAGATGGCGCTACGCCAGCATCGGTGGAACAGCTTTATTCTGATCCAGCTTTGCAAGGGGTTAAGGCCATCTCCAATCGTCGTGTGTTCCTCGTAGATTCTTCACAGGTTATGAGTTATTCCCCATTTATGACCCGTGCAATGGTATCTATGGCACAAAATATTTATAGTATGTAGTTATAGTTTGATGTGTATGGAGGTTTTTATGAAAGTATCAAAGAAACAACGTTTATCTCTATATGTGGGATTAGCTCTTGTATTTGGTAGCACAATTAGCGCACCTAGTGTGTTGGCTGCTAATGCGCCAGATTCGCATACCATTGTCGTTACTGCAACGCGCAGCGAACAACAGCTTTCACAAGTACCAACTAGCGTAGGCGTAGTCACAGGCGACGATATCCGCGAACGTCACGCCACTAACATGAATGAAGCGATGCGTATCGTACCGGGCGTAGATATCAATACGTACGGTGGTGGCGTAGGTTACACGAATTCTAATGCGTTCCGCATCAATGGTTCCGACCAAGTGCTATATTTGGTTGATGGCATTAACATGGGTGCGGCTGGTGTGAATCCGCCGATGACGATTTTGAAAGACATGTCTGGCATTGACCGCGTAGAAGTACAACGTGGTGCAGGTTCTACCTTATACGGTTCCGGGGCTATCGGCGGTGTGGTTAACGTAATCACTGCAAAACCTGAACAAGGCGTGCAAACTAAGCTTCGTATTATGGGCGGTAGCAATGATCTTGAGCAATACGCAATTACCAATGAAGGTAGCAAAAACGATTGGTACTGGCGTGTAGGTTTACAAAAGGACATTATCGGCTCGTATAAGGATGGTCATGGCGTGCGTATTCCACAACATGGCAACAGCCATAATGGGTCCTTTATGGTAGGCAATACGATCAATGATAAGAATGATGTAAAGGTGTTCTATGATACCTATCGTGGCGATGTGATGTATTCTGACCATTTGGGCGCCCTCAACCACATTCGTTATGGTACAGAAGCCAGTGATTCCTTACGCGCTATTTGGAACAATAAGATTAGCAATCGCTGGAGTCATCAATTATACTTGATGAACAATCACTATAAAACGGTATACGATCATTATCCAGTCGATGTGAAAACTCGTGGTATCGGCGATCAAGTAACGTATAAAGCAAAAGACCATACCGTAGTTGGTGGCTTTGATTGGCGCCAAGATAAGGTGGTTAATATGGGCGGTATCAAGCTTACGAACATGTCCTATTTCGTTCAAGATGAGTGGAAGGTGGCTCCAAAATGGACGGTAACACCAGGTGTTCGCCTTGATCATCACTCTTCCTTCGGTACGCATACATCGCCATCCATTAGCGTTGGTTACGATGTGAACGCGAAAACTAATGTATACGCAGCGTATAAAGAGTACTTCTTGGCTCCTACACCATACCAATTGTTCGATGGCTTTAATGGCAACCGCAATTTGAAACCTGAAACAGGCCGTGAATTTGACCTCGGTGTACATCACAAATTTGGTAAAACTTGGAACAGTAACCTCAGCTTCTTCAGCCGTCATACGAAAGACAGAATCGGTTGGGTTATGACAAACCCTGCAGCTTTCACAGGCCAATATCGTAATTTCGATACTGAAAAAGCCTATGGCATCAATGCAGATGTACGCAAACAATTGACGAAACATTTGGCTGCACGCCTCGGCTATACGTATACACATATCGATGCAACACCAACTCGCAAAGCTAATCGCGATGGGTATGTGCCAAAACATGCGGTTAATGCAGGTCTCGATTACAATGATGCTAAATGGGATGCTCACTTGGATATCCGCGGTATCATCGATCGTCCTGGTCAATCTGCTAATGTATTCCCACGTAAAACATACTGGTTGGCTGACATCAGCGCTAACTACAGGGTACGTGAAAACGTAACTGTATTTGGCCGTATCAATAATATCTTTGATACATACTATGCAGAACAATCTAGCGTTAATTGGGGTCACCCTGGTGACTGGTGGCCAGGTCAAGGTCGCAACTTCCGCTTAGGTGTTGAAGTGACCATCTAATTCATCGTATAAGTAAAAAATCTGATAAGGCTGTAAGCTATTGTGATAAAACTATAGATTTTCTATTGTAAAAGCACTATAATAGAATGTATCTATATATATCAATGTATGCGTATTACAGCCTTATTTTTGTGAAAGGTGTTTATTTAGAGGAGTTGGATTCTGTATGGAACTACCGGTTTTATCCCCGTACATGATGGCTCGCAAGCCGTCGGGGATCCGCATGGGACAAATTAAATTTTTAGAGCGAAAGGACCCACCTATTTTGGTTAATGGTTCTATTGGTAATGTTATGCGTCCTATGCATCCCGCCATGCAGCGCCGACTATTCACGCTCGGAGGACCTAATAGTCCTTTCAGCACAGGCATCGTGCCATATGTACCAACAACGGGTACCGATGAATGTCGCGAAGCATTCTTACATATCTTACGTAGCCAAGGTTTTGATACAACAGGCCTTAATGTACTCGTTACGGATGGTGCATCCATGGCGATGGAAATCATCATGCTCGGCGTTTGTGGTGGTGCCGGGGAAGAGGAACGTCCTCTTTTGATGTTCAACCCTTCCTACACGAACTATGATGCGGTAGGTCATCGCATTGGTCGTAAAACGGTTACCGTAGAACGTCGCCTCAATGAAAATGGCAAATTTGAATTGCCATCCATTGAAACCGTAGAAAAACGCATTATAGAAACAAAACCAGGTGCATTGTTGATTATTCCTTACGATAATCCAACAGGTCAGTTATTCAGCAAGGAAACCTTGATTGAATATGCATCTTTGTGCGTAAAGCATAATTTGTGGATCATTTCTGACGAAGCCTATCGTGAATTGGCCTACGAAAAAGGCAAGGAAACATCCAGTATTTGGACATTGACGAATAAGGATGTACCAGGTATCGAAGGTCGTCGTATCAGTCTTGAAACGGCTTCCAAGGTTTGGAATGCTTGTGGCCTTCGCATTGGCGCTATCATTACAGACAATGCCTTGTGCTATGAAAAATCCGTTGCCGAATATACGGCGAACCTTAGTGCTAATACACTAGGTCAATATATCTTTGGCGCCTTGGCTCATGAAAGCCACGCTGAGCTTCATAACTGGTATGAGCAACAACGCGATTACTACCGCGAAATGATTTATGAACTTCACAAGGGATTCAAAGAGGTAGAACCTGATTTCATTATCTCTAATCCAGAAGCGTCCATCTATTTCGTTATCGACGTACGCAATGTAGCAAAACCTGACTTTGACGGCGTAGAATTTGCTGCTTGGTGTGCTGAACATGGTCGCGTAACCTTGGATGATGGCAATGACTATACATTGCTCATGGCTCCACTTAACGGATTCTACAGTGGTGCCGATAGTGAACACAATCCTGGTAAGACACAACTTCGCGTATCCTTCTGTGAAAATCCAGATCTTTTAAAACTAGCGCCTGTATTGCTATCTAAACTATTTAGAGCATACGAAGCGCAACGATAAATAAAAAGGACTATGATAGAATGTAATCTTGATTTGCATTCTATTATAGTCCTTTTATTTTAACCTTGTATTTTGATTATAATCATGATAAAGTAATGATAATATTATGATATAAGGAGGTGTGAATATTGATTAATATTAGACCTGTATCAGATTTGAGAAATAAGTTTACAGAAGTTGAAGAAACTGTAATTACAACTAATTCTCCAGTGTTTTTAACTAAGAATGGATACGGAACCATGGTGTTAATGAGTATTGAACAATATTCTGCATTAACAGATCCTATTGAGTATGCATTAGATGAGGCTGATTCTGCGGCAAAAGAAAGTAAAGTTAGATTCTCTGGCACCGATGTTTTTCGTCGTGTAAGGGAGAGAATAGATGGCGCAGAAATATAAGCTTACATTTTTACCATTATTTGAGCATGAATTAAATCATATTGTTGATTATATAACTTATATTTTACATAATAAAGATGCTGCACATGCTCTTGTATCTGATATTGAAACAGCTATATATACAAGGTTAGAGTGTCCAGAATCTTTTGCTGTTTATCCAAGTAAAAAATATAGAGAATACCCATATTATAAAATAACTGTGCGTAATTTTTATGTTTTTTATGTTGTAATTGATGATGTAATGGAAATTCGTCATATTTTCTATAATCGACGAGATTTACAAACTTTATTAGATGATTGATAAAAAGGAGCTATAATGCTAGAGGTTATCCTCAGCATTATAGCTCCTTTTTGATTCTTTATGGTATTTAGGTGTTATCGTTTTCATGGTCTAGTCCCTTAGTAGCTATGCCAACAGCCTGTTCTTCTTCAAGCATAGAACCATCCTCTATTGATGGATAGGATGTGTCGTCTAAGGTTACTGTTTCCAATAATTTGTCGATATTATCGGCTTGGATGGATACTTCTTTATTGTACCATTCGCCAAACTGGCAGATAACTTTTTCATTGCGCCTATAATAGGTGTATTGGTCAATTTTTCGCGATTCTACAAGGTCTGCACGTTCTAGCATAGTCATGAATGTAGATACAGACGATTGGGATACACCACAGCGTTTTTGGATACTCTTAACGCTAACGCTGTTTGGAAAATCGATGAGAGTTTTAGAGTGTACTTGAACACCGAATTCTTGCTCTGGGTGCTTGAGCCACAATATAATATCTAACCGATGTGGATTGGATAATGCTTTCAGAATTCTTTGCGGATCCATATGGCCTCCTTGAGGTTACTACCAAAATGTTGAGTGCCTTACTTTGACCGTGGTCTTGCATTATGCGGTCGTATTATATACGCGTCTTGCTCCGTATAGAGGTTGTTACTTACTTTTATCATACGCTAATTTTTATGTGAAAGCTAGGAAAATTTATAAATTTTTTGAGGTCGGATGTAGGGGCTTCTAAAAGCCTCCACCGGCCGGGTCTGTTCCTTCGGAACAGGGCCAAAGTCGTTTTTAGAAGCCCCTACATCCTCTCCAAAAACTTTAGGTGTGAGAGAGGAAAGGCCTGCGTTTCACGCAGGCTTTCAAATTGATTTTATAAGCAACTTCGGAAATAGTATACTTAATGGGCTGGTCTCGACCAGCCCATTTTTTATTTTCTTATACAATTTTCATGTACCTATGGTATGTTAAAAAGGTATTTTCAATCTGTATCGTGAATATATAATATATAGACTTATGTAAATTAGGCTTTCATAAAAAGGAGCTGAGTATATGGCAATAGATCGAAATGAGAGATTTGACGTTATCGTCGTGGGGGCAGGGCCGGCCGGTGCTGCAGCGGCGTTGCGTTTGGCGGAGCAGCGTGTGAAGGTGTTGGTCATTGAGCGCGGGATGGCGCCAGGTGCTAAGAATATGATGGGCGGTCGTATTTATACGCATTCCCTAGAGAAATTGGTACCGGATTTTAGGGACCGTGCGCCTCTTGAAAGAAAGGTGACGAAGGAACGTATTTCCATCGGTGCTGGCAATGAGATGACGACTATTGAATATAGTTACCAAGATGTGAAAGAAAATGAAGAATCCTACGTTGTGTTGCGCGCTAAATTCGATAAATGGCTCGCCGAAGAGGCTGAAAAGAAAGGGGCTTTGCTCGTTTCTAATGTACAGGTAACGGAGCTTATCACCGAAGGGGAAGGTAAGAAGCGCCGCGTTGTCGGTGTACGTTGTCATGATGATGAGGTGTATGCAAAGCTTGTTATCATCGCAGAGGGTGCTAACACAGTTCTCTTAGAAGAGGCTAGTTTAACTGGGCCAACCGACCCTAAGACGATGGCTGTGGGTGTGAAAGAGGTATATAAATTCAAAAAAGAGGACCTCGAAAATCGCTTGATGCTGTCCGGTGATGAAGGCATGGCATGGCTTACATTGGGCGATATGACAGATGGTTTACTAGGCGGCGGCTTTATTTATACGAATAAGGATAGCCTTTCCGTAGGCATGGTGGTAGGCCTTGAGGACATCGGCTTGGCAGACAAATCCGTTGACGAAATGTTGGAGGCTTTCACCAGTCATCCTAGAATTGCACCGCTCTTGAAGAACGGCCAATTGAAGGAACACAGCGCACATCTTGTGCCTGAAGGCGGTTATAAGGCGATGCCAAAATTGGGTGGCAAGGGTTACATCGTTGTTGGCGATGCGGCGCGGATGTGTATGAATCTGGGGTACACGATTCGTGGCATGGACCTTGCTATTGAGTCCGGTATGTGCGCAGCTGAGGCGGTCAATGTGGCATTGCGCGACGAAAATATGGACCGCGTTACTAAATTGTACGAAAAACAAATCAAGGCGTCTTGGTTGCGCCGCGATATGAAATTGTATAAAAATATGCCGAAATTCTTGGCGACGAACCCTCGTATTTTTAATGAGTATCCTGCATTTGTAAACAATCTTATGCATGATGTATTCACCGTAAATGGCGACGGTGCGGTGCCATTGATGAAAAAATTGTTGCGCCGCGTCAAGAATGTAGGCCTATTCAGATTGATTCGTGATGCATGGAAAGGGGTGCGTTCCCTATGAAATTAGAAGAGCGTTTGGGCGCGAATAAATATTATGTAGACGAAACGTGTCCTCATATTATTATTGAAGGTGAAAGCGTAAGCCGCGAAGAGGCGATGAAGCTCGTGAATGGCTGTCCTGCAGGTTTATACACATTGCAAGACGATGGCACACTTGCCTTTGATTTTGCGGGTTGCCTCGAATGTGGCACATGTCGTGTATTGTGCGGACATACGATTGTTAAATCTTGGAAATATCCTCGTAACGCCAAGGGCGTAGAGTTTAGACAGGGGTGAGTGCATGGAATTATTAGTCTGTATAAAACAAGTGCCGGATACGTCGGAAATTAAACTAGATCCGGAAACAAATAATCTCATCCGCACAGGTCTGCCTAGCATCGTAAACCCTTACGATATGCACGCGCTTGAGGCGGCTTTGACTGTGAAAGACCAAATTGAGGGCAGCCGCGTTACGGTTGTGACCATGGGCCCTCCACAAGCTGAAGAAGCGTTGCGACAATGCTTGGCGCTAGGCGCTGATGATGCAGTACTCGTAACGGACCGTGCCTTTGGTGGTGCCGACACATTGGCTACAAGCTATACCATTGCATCCGCTATTCGTCATATTCAACGAACTATGAACCGTCAATTCCAAATCATTTTCTGCGGTAAACAAGCCATCGATGGGGACACAGCGCAAGTGGGCCCTCAAATCGCTGAGGAACTCGGCATGGCGCAAGCTACCTATGCTTGTGAATTTTCCGTAGACCAAGCTGCCCAAAAGGCGATTGTAAAGCGGGAGCACGAAAACGGTTACGAAGTGATTGAAGCGCCGTTGCCATTGCTTGTGACGACGACGGCTGAGCTCAATGAGCCTCGTCAACCAGGCCTTTGGAGCTCCATTTACGCAAAACGATATACTATTAATCATATTACCTTGCGGGATATGCCTCATATTGATGAAAGCCGCATTGGCCTTACCGGTTCCCCAACACGGGTGCGCAAAGTGTACCAACCACCGCTTCGTGGCAAGGTAGAAATGCTTTCATCCGTCGACGAAGGTGCCAAAAAGGTGCTTGAATTGGCATATCACATCAAGCCTGAAAAGTTTGCCCACCTCTTGGTGCCAAATGATGCACCGGTCGTAGAGGCGCAAGACGATGAGGGCATCGACGTAAATGACCCAGTACAGCGGGCTGCGTCCGTTGAAAGCGTGGTGCCTAGCGAACCGAAGGCGGTAGATCCAAATACATTCGCTGCAGAGGCCGCTAAGGCTGATGCTGTTTCCAAAGGAGGTGACCGATAATGACAAATTTTGATGAATACAGAGACGTTTTTGTCGTAGCTGACACCATTGACGACGTGGTGCATCCAGTTACGTATGAACTTATCGGTCAAGCTCGCCGTATCGCTAAGGAATTGGGGCAACTCGTGCAAGTGATGCTCCTCGGTGAAAATGTACAAGCTGAGGCGGAGGAACTTGTGGCTCATGGCGCCGATATTGTTCACGTTTTTGAAAGCCCTCTCTTGAAATACTACACGACGGATGGCTATACAAAGGTGCTAACGGATTTCTTTGAAGACCATAAGCCGAATATCCTCTTAATTGGGGCTACCAACAATGGCCGTGACCTAGCACCGCGCATGTCTGGACGCATGCAAAACGGCGTTGTTGCGGACTGCACTATCCTAACGGTAGATACAGAAGAAGGCCTTGTAGAATGGACCCGTCCTGCTTTAGGTGGCAATATCTTGGCAGAAATCATCTCTCCAAACCATCGACCACAAATGGGCTCTGTACGACCTAATGTATTCAAGAAACCAGACCGTATCGCAGATAGCTGGGGCCGTATTCAACTTGAACAATTTGACCTCAAGCCGGAAGATATTCGTACAAAACGGTTAGACTTTATTCCGTTTAGCAAATCTGGCTATAACATCCAAGAAGCGGATATTATCGTAGCTGGCGGCCGTGGCATGGGCTCAAAGGAAAACTTTGATAAACTCTACGAACTTGCCGATGCCATCGGTGGCGTCGTAGGTGCTACCCGTCCACTCGTTGAAAAAGGCTGGATTGAATTGCCATATCAAGTGGGTCAAACCGGTAAAACCGTAAGCCCTAAACTCTACTTGGCATTTGGTATCTCCGGTGCTATCCAACATGTGAGCGGCATCTCCGGGGCCGATACAATCGTGGCTATCAATAACGATCCGAAAGCGGAAATATTCCAACACGCGAACTATGGGATTGTTGGGGATTGTATGCAAGTACTCAACGATATGTTGGCGCATTTAAAATAGAACATAAACAGATTGGGCCCTTAGCTTAATTGCTGTAGTAGAAAGGCCCCCTTCCGAAAAACTCCACCGGCCGGGTCTGACTCCGGCCTACGGCCTTCGCAGGGCCAAAGTCGTTTTTCGAAAGGGGGCCTTTCTTGTTTCTACAGTCAATACAGCCGTAGGCCCAATCTTTTTATGTTTTCCTTAAATTAGCGCCTACACATTCGTTGGTAGGAAAAGGGAAAAGTCGTTTTCAGAACCCTATCGGTTCTTTGCGTTCTACATGGGTCTATTTTAGCGCCAACGTATTCGTTGAAATAATACAAGTAGAAATATGGTAAAATAGTGTTATAGTTATTATCGACATAAATCTAAAAGACGGATTCACAAAACATAAATTATAACTTAGGTTTTGAATTACTGTTTCTCTTTTTTCCGTAACGAAAATCTTTGCGGGAAATAAGGATAACGTATTTAAAGAAAGGTTCTGATGGGCTTCCAAAACCGACTTTGGCCCTGCGAAGCCCGTAGGGCGTAGTCAGACCCGGCCGGTGGAGGTTTTGGGAGCCCATCAGTACCGTCTTTTAAAGGAGGAATACATATGAACCGCAAAATTTTCGTTACAGGTGCTACTTCTGGTATCGGCCTCGAGTGTGCCCGTGCATTCGCCAAGGATGGCGATAATTTATTACTTGCTGGTCGTCGTGCAGATCGTTTGGCTGCGATTAAGGAGGATTTTGAGCAGCAATATGGTATTCGTGTTGATACGCTTGTTCTCGATGTGAGCAAACGCGAAGATGTAGAGTCCAAGGTTAAACCTGCTATTGAAGCGTTCGGTGGTGTTGATGTGCTTGTAAATAATGCAGGTCTTGCACAAGGGCTTGATCCATTCCAAGATAGCTCCGTTGATGATGCAGTGACAATGATTAATACGAATGTATTAGGCCTTCTTTATGTAACTAAAGTTGTTTTACCATTTATGATAGCACAAAATAGTGGACATATTGTAAATATGGGCTCTACAGCTGGTATCTATGCATATCCAGGCGGTGCCGTTTACTGTGCAACAAAGGCGGCTGTTAAGACATTAAGTGATGGTATTCGCATGGATACGATTGCTACGGATATTAAGGTGACAACGATTCAACCGGGCATCGTAGAAACGCCATTTAGTGAAGTGCGCTTTCACGGAGATGCTGAAAGAGCCGCATCAGTATATGCTGGCATTGAAGCCGTTCAACCAGAGGATGTGGCGGATGTTGTATTGTATGTAACAAATCAACCTAAGCGCATGCAAATCTCTGATGTAACCATCATGGCAAACCAACAAGCGGCTGGTTTTATGGTGCATAAGAAATAATTGATGTAACTGTGTTTTTACTATTTTTGCATTAAGTGAAAGGAGATTATACTCATGCTTAAAAAATTCGTATTAATGGCTGTGGCTTGTGTGTGTGTAGGTTCTTATGGTATTGCTGGCGCACAAAGTACTCTTGATGTACCACCTGATCCAGCTAAACCTGTAGTAACGGAACATGCAGCACCAATGGTTGGTATGCCAAGTCCAATTCGTGAATTCAATACTGTTGACGAAGCGGCTAAATACATGGATATTACACCTCAATTGCCGAAGGTAATGCCTGTAGGTTACAATATTAAATCGGTAAGTACAATCAATAAAAATATATTGCAAGTCATTTATGATTACCAATCCGGTGAGGATGCAACACGTAACCAAGCTGCAGGTAAACGCATCGTGTACCGCGTAGCAAATACGAAGGGTAACATCAGTGGTGATTACAATAATTATCGAGTAACAGCTACTGAAAAAGTAAACGGTACAAAGGTGACTTTCAAAGGTGGCAATTACATGGTATACCTTGCAACATGGGTAAAAGATGGTCAAAACCATTCCTTGTACTTTGAACGTCCTGTCAATCGCGATATGGCTAAAGCTATTATTACTAACACAGTGGGACAAAAAACACATATGCAATAATATAATTTAAAATATATACATATAAACAGCTCCTTTTATGAGGAGCTGTTTTGGTATATAAAAAAGTGGCTACCAATAATGTGTTGGTAGCCTCTTAATAGATAGTATATGGGACTATTTAATTTCTGCTTTCAAATCGATGATATTTTTAGCAGCTACACAACCAGGGCAGTCACAGAATTCTGCACCTTGTGCTTTGATGTCTTTAGCGTGTTGTAATAGATTAGCTGCACCTTCCGCGCCTAGGATTTGTATAGCTAGTTCAGAGCCAGCAAAGCCGATTGTTTCGTCGATAAGTGCAATGTTTTGTTCTGCTACAGATACGAGTTGTTTTGTAAGCTCTTCTTGTTCAGGTTTACCTTCTGCATTGATCCAAGATTGAGCGAATTCTTTTACTGTTGGATTGCTTGTAGGTGCGTCTAATAAAGCTTGTACGAGTTGTGTTAATTGTGTATGTGTCATGATAATCTCCTTTATATAACTACTAACTATAGCTTTGGAATAGTGCCTTTAGTATCATATGAGCATCTGTTCCTTTTGTTGAGTTCATTATAGCATCTACAATAATTTTGAATAGTAGAATTATTTACGATAGATACTATCAAATGTGATAGATTTGTGATGATTACTGAGAAAATTTTTTGATATAATTTAATAATAAAAGCCGAATACCAAAAATTGGCGCAATGTAGCTATATTGAAAACGTAGCTTTACTGAATGAAAGATAGAATCAGATAGTTATATCCTGAACTACAACAGCAATACTGTGCAGATCCTGTTTCTGGTGTCTGTCCTTGTTATAATGTGGGTGACGAGTTCGTTTTTTACCGTGACGATGAGCGGGATGACTTTTGGCATATGGGAT
>CAKPXN010000018.1 GCA_934202095.1 uncultured Veillonella sp. | reverse complement strand
TGTACTAAAAAAGAAAATCCATTGGTTATCGGTCTTGGCAAAGGCGAAAACTTTGTAGCATCTGATATTCCAGCTATCATTAACTACACACGCGATACATACATTTTGAGCGATGGTGAATTAGCTATCGTAACTCGTGATAATGTATCCGTATTCGACCGTGAAGGTAACCCTGTTGATAAAGAAGTATTCCATGTAAACTGGAATGCGGAAGCAGCAGAAAAAGGTGGTTATGAGCATTTCATGTTGAAAGAGATTCATGATCAACCTAAAGCTGTTCGCGATACATTCGGTACACATATCGCTGAAGATGGTAAAACAGCAATCTTTGATGAGCTAAATTGGACTGCTGAAGATGTAGCCGCTTTCAATAAAATTCTCATCGTTGCATGCGGTACTGCATACCATGCAGGTCTTGTAACAAAACAATATATTGAAAACTTGGCGCGTATTCCAGTTGATGTGGAAATAGCATCTGAATACCGTTACAGCAACCCGTTGACTGATGATAAAACATTATGTATCGTTATTAGTCAATCTGGTGAAACATCCGATACATTGGCGGCTTTGAAAGAAGCTAAACGCCTTGGCGCCAAATCATTGGCCATTACCAATGTTGTTGGTTCCAGCATTTCTCGTGAAGCAGATAACAAAGTTTACACATGGGCTGGCCCTGAAATTTCTGTAGCGTCCACAAAAGCGTATACTACTCAATTAGTAGCGGGATTGTTGTTCGCCGTATACCTAGGTCAATTAAATGGTAAATTAAATCCAGCCTTAGCCGAAGAAATTCTTAGCGGCGTTAAAAACTTACCATCCTTGATTCATGAAATCTTTGAAGTAGACGAAGATATGAAAGCTTTTGCTAAACATTATGGCTTCAAATCTGATGCATTCTTCTTGGGCCGTGCTATCGACTATGCAGTAGCGATGGAAGGTGCTTTGAAGTTGAAAGAAATTTCTTACATCCACGCTGAAGCATATGCTGGTGGCGAATTGAAACATGGTACATTGGCTCTTATCGAAGAGGGCGTACCTGTTATCGCATTGGCTACACAAGAGGATGTTTACGATAAGATGATCAGCAACATCCGTGAAGTAAAAGCTCGTGAAGCTATTGTAATCGGTATTGGCATGAAAGGTGACGAAGAATTATCTAAACACGTAGACCACACAATTTATGTGCCTCGTGCGAATAAATTTATCGCTCCAATCTTAGCAGTTGTACCATTGCAACTATTGGCGTATTATGCAGCAATTACACGCGGTGCAGACGTAGATAAGCCACGTAATTTGGCTAAATCTGTAACCGTAGAATAATATATAACCAACAGTGCTTTGGCACTGTTGGTTTATTTCAATATAGGGAGACTATTATGGCAGTTATATTTTCCGGCATCCAACCAAGTGGTGAATTAACACTTGGTAACTATTTGGGAGCTTTACGTAATTTCTTAGACTATCAAGACACTGATGAATGTTACTATTGTATCGTTAACCAACATGCGATTACAGTACCGCAAGATCCAAAAGAGTTATTCCAAAATACTCGTAACTTGGCGGCCTTGTACCTAGCTGTTGGCTTAGATCCTAAAAAAGTAACATTATTTGTTCAGTCCGAAGTACCTGAACATGTAAAACTTGGCTGGGTTATGCAATCTATTAGCTATGTAGGCGAATTAGAACGTATGACTCAATATAAGGACAAATCTCAAAAACAAGGGGATTCTATCCCAACTGCATTGCTTACATACCCACCATTGATGGCAGCTGATATTTTGTTGTACGGTACTAATTATGTGCCAGTAGGGGAAGACCAAAAGCAACATTTAGAGTTAACTCGTAATTTGGCAGAACGCTTTAACCGCCGATTTGGTGAAACCTTTGTTGTACCAGATATCAAGGTATCTGAAGGTGGCGCTCGTGTCATGAGTTTACAAGAACCAACAAAGAAAATGAGTAAATCTGATGACAATCAAAATGCGACAATTCGCTTGCTTGACACACCGGATCAAATCGTTAAGAAATTGAAACGCGCTCAAACAGACTCTGATAATGCGGTGCGTTATGACAAGGATAATAAACCGGGCATTTCTAACCTTATGGGCATTTATCGTGCTATTACCAAAGATAGCTATGAAAAAATTGAAGAAATGTATGCCGGTAAAGGGTATGGCGCATTTAAATCGGATATTGCCGATTTGCTTGTAGCAACACTTGAACCAATTCAACAACGATACAATGAACTTATAACAAGCTCTGAACTAGATAGTATCTTAGATGAAGGTGCTGTAAAAGCACATGCAAAAGCATCTGTGATGTATCGCAAGGTTGAACAAGCGATGGGGCTTTGCCGTAAATAAGTATTTACATACACTTTTGAGGTCAATTATGACAAAACAAGAGGTAAGCGAACGATTTTCGGGTGGCCGTGTAAAGCACATGGTCACCACACATAAGGCCGTACAGTGGCTAGGACGGATTCTAGGCATTGTAATTTGTTTTGCCCTCATTAAATGGGCCCCACATGATATAGGTAATCGCATGCTTTGTTATGCATTGGTCGTTTGCTTGTTGTGGTGGGTACACGGACTCGATGTAGTGCTTGTATACATTTGTGAAAAAGGCTTTGTCATCAAGCAGAGACCGACAAATTTACGTGACTATTTCCGTAGTGCCATTAATTTAGATGATTACTATGTGTATGTTCCTTTTGAAAGCGTAGTTGGGTTTACACCTGATTGGAAAGAACTGCAAGCTGTCAATACGCATGGCGGCATTTATGTGGTGCCCTTAGATTTGCAACTTGCATCATATAAGGATAAACTACGTCTTCAAGCCGCTATAAAACATTATAGAGATACCCATGATATATAATTTTGTAAATTTATTGATTTAACTATTTACAACTTTAACACGCTAAAGTATAATAGGTTCATAAGTTAAAACATGACCTAAAACATATTGTGTGGAGGATATTATGAACTGGAAAAAGATTATGGCTGTAGGTTTGGCTGCAGTTTCTATGATGGCTTTTGTAAGCGGTTGTGGTAGTGATACAAAGAATGCTGATACTCAATTACCTAAGAAAATTGTTATTGGCCTAGATGATAGCTTCCCACCAATGGGCTTTAAAGATGATAAAGGTGAAATCGTAGGCTTAGATATCGATTTGGCTAAAGAGGCTGCTAAGCGCGCTGGTATGGACGTTGAGTTCAAAGCAATTGACTGGTCCAGTAAAGAAGCAGAGTTAAAATCTAAGAAAATCGACGTATTGTGGAATGGTTTAACCGTTTCTCCTGAACGTGAGAAAAATATCTTGTTCTCCGATACGTATATGAAAGATAAACAATACATCGTTGTTCGTAACGATGATAATGCTATCAAGGGTAAATCTGATCTTGCTGGCAAGGTTGTAGGTGTACAACAAGCTAGTACTGGTGAATCAGCATTACAAAACGATCCTAGTGGTAAAACTGTTAAAGAAATCAAATCCTATGCTGATTTCGTAAGTGCGTTCATGGATCTTGGTATTGGTCGTGTTGATGCAGTTATCGCCGATGGTGTTATTGCTCGTTACCTCATGACAAAAGAACCTGGTAAATACAAAATCGTAGAAGGTACTGATTACGGCGTAGATAACTTTGCTGTAGGGTTCCGTAAAGATGATACTGCATTGCGTGATAAAATCAATGGTATCTTAGCCGAAATGAAAAAAGATGGTACTGCTGATAAAATCGTTGAAAAATGGTTGGGCTCTAGCGCAGACCTAGATAAGAGCGATGCTAAATAGTACAATTCGTGATATACTAATAGTACTGTGGTCAGTATGTACAACTGATAATTAAAGAACGAAATGTACACTAGAGAAGAGGCCATGTGCCTCTTCTCTATTCGTGTTTTGAAGGAGTATTTCATGTTAGATTATTTATTGCAGATTATCCCGACCATTGCGGATGGGCTTAAAGTCACTATTGCACTGTTCTGTGTCGTATGGGTGCTATCTATACCTGGCGGTATCATATTGGCTTTACTGCGACTATCTAAGCTTCCGGTAGTCGATAAAATTGTAGAAGCCTTTGTATATCTAATGCGTGGTACGCCGTTGATGTTACAAATTCTATTTATGTATTATGCGTTACCGATTATGACTGATGGTGCCATTCAAATGGATGATGCAACAGCGGCAGTGGTTACCTTCGTACTTAACTATGCGGCCTATCTTTGCGAAATCTTCCGTGGTGGTATTCAATCTATTCCACGCGGTCAATATGAAGGGGCAAAGGTACTTGGTTTTACATATGGTCAAACGATGCGTACCATTATTTTGCCACAAATGTTTAAACGCGTGTTGCCACCACTTGCCAACGAAACGATTAACTTATTAAAAGATACATCCCTCGTATACGTATTAGCTATGAATGATATCTTGCGTATTACAAAATCTATCGTACAACGTGATTTTGATATTTCTGCGTTCCTTGTGGCCGCTATATTCTATCTAATCTTTACATTTATTTTGACAAATATCTTTAATTATTTAGAAAAACGTTTCTCTGTATATGATGAGTAAGAGGTAATTATGACTTTTGTAAATATGGAACGCATAGAGAAACACTTTAATAATAATGTGGTATTGAAAGATGTTTCCTTGCAAATGAATAAGGGCGAAATTGTATCTATTATCGGTCCATCTGGCTCCGGTAAGTCTACATTTTTGCGCTGCTTAGGTCAGTTGGAAACGATTGACGGTGGTACTATTACCGTTGATGGTGTAACGTTGGCATCTACAGATGCTAGCGGCGTCGTTACCTACGCTGATAAACATACCATGCATGATTTATTACTTCGCATGGGCATGGTATTCCAATCCTTCAATTTATTCCCACATATGACGGTTCTTGAAAATATTATGGTAGCGCCGCGCATGGTGAAAGGCATGAAAGATGCCGATATTATGCCGATAGCAGAACGTCTACTTAATAAGGTAGGACTTTGGGATAAACGCGATATGTATCCATCTAGACTTTCCGGTGGTCAACAACAACGTGTGGCCATTGCTCGTGCATTAGCCATGAATCCTGAAATTATGTTATTTGACGAACCTACATCTGCCCTTGATCCAGAATTGACAGGGGAAGTATTAAAGACAATCAAACAATTAGCCGATGATCGAATGACCATGATTATCGTGACTCATGAAATGAACTTTGCTCGTGAAGTTTCTGATCGTATCATCTTTATGGCAGATGGTATCATTCAAGAAGAAGGGGAACCGGAACAATTGTTTACCAATCCGCAATCTCCTAGAACTAAAGCTTTTTTAGAAAATATGTTATAATCCTTACCACCTATGTAATCATAGGTGGTACCTTCACATATATGAAAGGAATTGTATGAAATTACCTATCGCGTTAGCATTAGCTGGCTTGACAGTTGTATCTGGTATCGCTTATGGTGCAGCTCCTGAACATGCCACACCAAAGGCTATTGAGGCATCTCAACAAGATGCTATCTCTGTATTGCCAGAGCAATATAAATCGTATGCTACAAAAATGAATACGGTTGTAAAGGATACAAAGAATGGATATACGTTCACCATCCCTTGGCGTGTCAATGATGGTGTCTTGATTGATATGGATGTGCGTAGTGAAAGTGAACATGTACAGGGCTATTCATTTAACTTATCGGGTCCTAACCAAGATGATGCGTATACGATATCATTTACGAAGCGGAATAACACACCTCAGGGGAATGTATCCCAAAAGGTATGGAATACAACGTGGTATGATATACCGATTAAGGGGATGACCGATGAAGAATATCTTCGCATTTGGCGTCAACACAGTAATATATTTGAAAGCAATGATGTAGTGGGAGGATTTTTCCCTAAGAAGGGGGCCCAAGCAGCTCGTTGGAGTCGCACAACGCCAAAATCCTATGCGGAAATGACATCTACAGAACAGGTTCATTCCATATATGAAGCTGAATTTATTATGGAAAAAGATCCGACTCATCGATATAATTTAGTGAGTACCTATCCACCTATTCAAGCCAAATTTATGGAACAAGGTTTTATGGAGACCACAATTCCTAGTTTTTCCTTGTTGGATACCAAAAAATCGGGTTCCACTATAAATAATGTTAAGAAAATGCTCGTAGGTTCTGGCGATATCAATGTAGCAGAAGGTTTGAAGTTCGCAAATCCAAAAGGGTTTACACGGGTAAATGAGCCTAAAAAGATTACTTTCACAAAGGATAAGATACGGTTAGATGTAGAAAGTTTTTCCGTTCCCATTCAGGCGGTAAGCACAGCGATGCCAACTATGATGGGCAAGCAAATGCTCGGTGATCAATATGTAAAATCCTTGGTTGATGTAAATAAAGCGACTATTGAACGTTATGAAACGCATATTATTGATGGCGCAGTTATGTTTTATGTAGCCGGGACAATGAAGAATCCTGAAGTTGCAGATACTAGTACAGCGGAGACTGTTGAGTTTGGAGCTACCATTATTCTTGGTAATAATGGCAATGTCGGTGTAGCTCGCATGATTGCACCAATTGGTACTATATTGACCACACCTGAATTCATCGATATTTTAGATGGGTTTAAGCTATCGAATTCTTTAAATATCAATAATTCTTCCCAAGTTCTTTAATCTGTAAAAAAATGTGCTATAATGTATATAAATCCTAATCGAAAAAAGAGGATTTTTCCTAATTCGTCTAGAATATTATAAATAGCTAAACGATTTTTAATCATATCCCTTCATGGGGATTAGAAATAGGAGGGGTTAATATGGTTACCTACAAAACTATTGTCGTACCTACTGATGGTTCTGAAAATGCTAAACGTGCACTAGAACATGCACTTGCTGTAGCAGATCGTAACAAAGCAGAATTGATTGTTGTTCATGTAGCAAATATTGTTTCTGCTATTTCCAACTTTGATCAAACACCAATTTCTGGTGGCTATGTGTCTGAACAAATTGCAGAAGACATGGAAGAAACAGGTAAAGAAATTTTGAACGATGTAGTGAAAGAAATTCCTGCAGGCGTTAAGGTTAAATCTGTATTTGAAGTTGGTTCCCCTGGCCCTGCATTGTTAGCAGTTGCTAAAAAATATAATGCTGATCTTATCGTAATGGGTAGCCGTGGCCTTGGACCTTTGAAAGGCTTATTCATGGGTAGTGTAAGTAGCTATGTAACAAGTCATTCCTCTTGCCCTGTATTGATTATTAAATAGTATCATACAAAAAAAGACTTTGTCATTGTGTACAAAGTCTTTTTTTGTATATAATAGATATCATAGAGATAGTATTCAAATTTAGATAGATAATTAGTGTTAGTTTAAAAGAAAGGATCCCTATGATCGACGGGAACGAATCATTGTTAAAGTTAGCAGAATTGTTTAAGATTCTTGGCGATCCAACACGCCTAAAAATTGTTGAGATACTGCTAGAAAATGAAATGTGTGTTAATCATATTGCTGAAACAATGGGCATGGGACAATCTGCTATTTCGCACCAATTGCGTGTATTGCGACAAGCGCGTCTTGTAACATATCGCAAAGAGGGAAAAACTGCATATTATTCTTTGAATGATGACCATGTAGAAGGTCTTGTACGCATGGGCATGGACCATGTGTCCCATCAGTAATCTGATGAGTATTCAGTATATTAGATGCGAAAAAGGAGCCGTTAGGCTCCTTTTTTGTATGTACAGTTAATATAATGGAAATAGATAATAGGCTAATGTGATAAACAGAGGCATTGTAACAGCAGATAATATGGTTGTGCCCATCACGATTTGTGTGGCATACTCTGGATTGTTTTTCATTTCGATGGCGATGAGTGCCATGTTGATAGCCGTTGGTACGCTGTAGGTTATGACAATTGTTTGTGCTGCAATTGGATGCATAGGACCATAGAAGATAATAAATAGTATGGTCATAACAGCCGCTAATAGGGGACTTATGATAAGTCGTAATGCACTGGCTAACATGACGTCAGCTTTAAAGAAATTCAATGGGGTCCGGTTAATTTGTACCCCTAAGGCTATCATGGCGACGCCAACGAAGGCATTCGCGAAGATGTTGAGGGGAGCAAAGAAGAAGAGCCCGTGAAGATCAAATGGCAATAATTGGCATAGTAAGGCTAGCGGGATGGCGTATACCATAGGCATATGAAATACGACGTTGAGTGCATCTCGTGTACTTAATCGGCCTGCACCGGCTTGATAGAATCCATAAGTATTGCTCGTAATGGTTTGAATAATCATAATCGATACTACGCTTACAAGCCCTAAGTTAGCATAGGGGGTGGCCCCATCAATGACATATGGTACATTAGCAAATACAAAGATAGCAAGGGCTACCCCCATATTCCCTACATTATTAAACATGACACAGTTTTTTAATGTTGCAATTTTAGCTACATCATAGCCTTTTATACGCCCTACAATTTCAGAAATAATAGAGTTTAGTATCAGTACACACAGTGCACAGAAAACAATTTCCAATGTACTTGACGTGAATTTCGCCTCATACATGGCTCTAAATACGAATGTGGGCAATAATATATAGAAATTAAGCTTGCTCAGTGTATATAAGTCGAGTTTGAATTTTTTATCTAATACAAATCCAACGCCTATAAGCATAAATATAGGAATCATGGAATTCATGAAGATATGGCCTATTAATGTTAATAAATTCATGGTCTCACCTAGAGTTCTATAATATGTATAATTGTGATTAGAATCATGGCATACTTTGGTTATAATCAATATAATATGTTATATACATCATACATTTCATATATAGCTTATACATGATTTCTTTATAATAGTATCATACCATAGGATGTAGAGTTTAGGTTTATATTTTTAAGCATTTATATGTATTAATCTCGTAGAGAACAGGAGGTTGCATGAGAAAAATTCTATTGGTGTTAATGAGTATTTGTATGCTCGCTTTTCTAGTAGGCTGTGGCAATGATGCTAGCAAGACTGCGGATAGTGCAAAGCCAAGTACATCTGAAAAGATTACGATTCAAGCGGCTGCTAGCCTTAAGGGGGCTCTTACTGAATTAGCAGATGCGTACAAAAAAGATCATAACTTAGCAGATAATCAAATCACAATTAATTTTGCTGGCTCTGGCACATTGCGACAACAAATCGAACAAGGTGCACCTGCAAGCTTATTCATCTCTGCAGACGAAAAAAATATGAAGATGTTGCAAGATAAAGACCTTGTAACGGCGGTAAAACCATTCGTAACAAATGAACTCGTTCTTGTAGTTCCTAAAGGCCAACCTAAAATTGAGTTACATCAAATTACATCTGTAAAGCGTATTGTTTTAGGTAATCCTGATACAGTGCCCGCTGGTAACTATGGTAAACAAGTGTTAACAAAATTAGGTGTATGGGACCAAGTCGAACCTAATGTAGTATATGCTAAAGACGTTAAAGCTGTAACGGCTTCTATTAGTCAAGCTGCTGGTGATGCGGGCTTTATCTATAAGACGGATGCTATTGCAGCCGGTGATGCAGTTGAAATTGCTGCAGTAACACCTGCAGATTCTCATGATCCTGTCATTTACCCTATCGGTATTATTAAGAAATATGATAATGCTTTGGCTCAAGATTTCTATAAATACGTAATGAGCCCAGAGGGCCAAAAAGTCTTAGAGAAATATGGTTTCTCCACCTCTAAATAAGAGTCTAACGCTAGCTTTTAGGGCTAGCGTTTTCTTATGATACAATAGAGGTATAACTTATTATTCGGCAGAGATTTGGCAAAGAAAGGAGGCACAATATGAGTCCATTTTGGTTGTCATTGTGGGTGGCGAGTTTAGCTCTAGTTATTGTTATATTGACTGGCTTAGCTGCTTGTTATTGGATGAATCGTTGTAAGTGGAGTGGTATCGCTATTCTAGATGCCATAATAACATTGCCGCTCGTGTTGCCTCCAGTAGTTGTTGGGTTTGCTTTGCTTATGGTATTTACACCAGGCTATGCATTTGGCGCTTGGTTAGAATCACATGGTTTAGGCGTCGTATTTACTGCAGCCGGTGCCGTTGTGGCCTCTTCTGTTATAGCTTTTCCTTTGTTTTATCAAACAGTGCGGTCCGCATTGCAGTCTGTAGACCATAATATGGAGGACGTAGCACGTACATTAGGTGCTTCAGAGCTTCGCATATTTTTTACAATCTCCGTACCATTGGCATGGAAGGGGATTGTAACGGGGAGTATATTGGCATTTTGTCGCGCTATGGGTGAGTTCGGTGCTACCATATTAATCGCAGGTAATATTCCTAAAATTACGCGTACCATGCCACTTGCTATCTATTCCTATGTAGAGGCTGGACAGTACATGGATGCCTTTGAGCTCGTTATTTATATTTGTGTGCTTACATTAGCGCTATTGAGCGGTATTCATATTCTTACAAAAGGATCCTTGTTCCGTAATTTAGGGCGTAATTAGGAGGGACTATGATTACATTTTCTTTTACCGTAGCAAGACCTTCTATGATTGTGAAAGCCGATGGTACTTTAGCTTCAGGAATTACGGTGTTAACCGGTTCATCTGGAAGTGGTAAAAGTACGTTTATTAAATGTATTGCAGGGTTAGTGAAACCTACAACCGGTATCATTCGATGCGATGAACGAACATGGGTTGACCGAGATCAAAACATATGGGTGCCAGCTCAAGACCGTCAGGTAGGATACATGCCACAAGGCAATATCGTATTCCCACATTTATCCGTAGAGCATAATATTACATATAGTAAACGAGGCACACCTGAGATGTGTGATTCCTTATTAAACCGTTTAGGATTAGAAAAATACCGTAACACTAAGGCGGGGCGCTTATCTGGTGGTGAGCAACAACGTGTGGCTTTAGGTCGTGCGCTCTATTCGAAACCAACTATATTGCTTCTTGATGAACCTTTATCTGCACTAGATTGGAACCTTCGGAAACAAGTGCGTGAGGATCTTGTTTCTATCATTCGCGAATGGGACGTACCGTGCGTATGGGTAACCCATGATGAAAGTGAAGCAGAAGCTGTAGGCGATAAACATTGGACTTGCGAAGAAGGACAAATTATTATCCCTAAATAATATAAGTAAGAACAAAGAAAATACCTTCATAAGCCTTATTCAAATAATGGCTCATGAAGGTATTTTTTATTAATGCTTAATGGAAGTCGATACAGTTAGTGTTTTGCTTATAAAACCAACAATGGCAGTTACGAAGAAAGCCATAGCAAATGCTGGTAGTGTAGCACCTACAGTACTTTCACTATGTAACATATAGTGATAGAGCCCAACGGATACAGCCCAGATGAGACCTCGTACGAGATAAACCGATAGAGTTTGTACTTGTTGACGATTTATAAAGTAGTCCGCCAATAGGATGGCAATCATCGGTGTAAAGACAGAACCAATGAGATATAGAAAATCTGTAATATCGTCCATTGGATATAGAATAGCTGCAATGGTACCGATGATGGTAACAATAACGGAAACCTTTTTACTAGATGCACGATTATGGATGGTCGTACTAGATACGCCCGCAGAGTAAGCATCCATGAAGGTTGTTGTTACGGTTGAAAAAATAATGACGATGAGTCCTGCAAGGCCTAGGCCTGCATTCATCATGATGGTAATGATGGAGTCACCACCACCAAAGATAGCGGCGCTAAGACCTAAGGTGTACATAACAATACTTGTTACAGTGTAGACTGTAGCACTTGTAAGCGATGCGGAGAAAGGTTTTTTACTTTCGCGGGTGTAATCACTAATGAGAGGAAGCCAAGATAGTGGCATGGCAATAGATAGTTCAAGAGCAGCGATGAAATTCATGCCTCCACTAGTCGTAAGACTACTTTCACTAGGCCATTGAGATATCATGTGAGCACCCATGTAGATAGTGAGACCTAGCAATAGAATAGATACGATGGCTTGAATATATCCCGTATTGTGGAGGCCAATGAAAAGCCACAGAATAACAAGAGCCCCTATGGCTGTGGTCCAAATCATAGGGGATAGGGGCGCTAGCTCTTGTAACGCAAGCATAGCATCGTAGATCATGATGCTCGTCCAACCGATGAGCTGTAGCATATTTAAAATGGCAAAGCCCTTAGCCCCTAGTGGGCCAAAGCTAAAAGCTGTTGTGTTCATACTACCTTGTCGCAAGCGCCCACCGATGAGCCCTGCCCCAAAGAGCAATATACCGCCAATAATATGCCCCAATATGATGGCATATAGACCTTGGGTGAGCCCTAATGGGGCCAGATAGGTGCCAGTCATAATCTCCGCTATCGATAGAGCGGCACCGAACCATATCATGGCGAACTGTGGTTGTGTAATGTGTGTGTCTTTCATACATCCTCCTTGTCAGGAAGTCATAGAAAAAGCCGAGTTCATAGGAACTCGGCTATTAATCCTCTATGTTCCCTACGTTGGCATTATCCAAATCAGGTTATGGGTTAAAGCATTAGCTTACTCTCAGCCCACTCGTGTGAGCACCCCGTTATGGCTTCATTATAGGCGGTTCAAAGGGAACCGTCAATTCTTTTGTTGCATAGATTGTATAATGATGTTATAACTAGAGTATAAAAATATATTGCCACTAGGGGTGCTTTTGCTGAGATTGACCATTCAAAACCCTAGACCTGATCCAGATAATACTGGCGTAGGAAAGTGGAGTGAAACATAATACTAAACTATTACGAGACCATTCCATTTGGAGTGGTCTCGTTTTTATATACTTGGAGGTATTATGAAAAAACTGATTATTGCTAGTATATGTGTGGCCTTAGGTGTGGTCTTATCTACTACATCTATCCCAGTTGGGCCGGCCCGTATTTTCCCGTTTCAACATATGATTAATGTCATCTTGGCTGTTGTAGTAGGGGCGAGATTCTCTGTAGGTGCCGCTTTTAGTACGTCTTGTTTGCGTAATGTTTTAGCCCTAGGCTCACCGTTGGCCTTTCCTGGCAGCATGATTGGTGCTTGGTTATCTGCGTATTTATATAAGAGATACAATGCTATTTGGGCAGCGACTTTAGGTGAAATCATCGGTACAGGCCTCATTGGTGCTATTGTAAGTTATCCCATTGCTCATTTCCTATTGGGTAAACCATTGGCCTTGTTAACCTTGATTACATCCTTTTCTATGAGCTCTATAGCAGGGGCTTGTATTGGTTTTATCGTATTACAAATCTTATCTCGCCGTCATCTATTACATAAGGAGGCATAATGAAACTACATACTGCATTGACAATTGCTGGTACTGACCCAAGCGGTGGTGCTGGCATTATGGCTGATTTAAAATCCTTCCAAAGCCGTCACGTATATGGCATGGCTGTGGTTACATCTGTAGTGGCTCAAAATACAACGGGCGTTCACCACGTGGAACATTTATCTTTAGAGAGTATAGAGAAACAGTTACACGATGTGTACTCAGATATTATGCCACAAGCCGTTAAGACGGGCATGATTGCCTTACCAGAAATGATGGATCTTATCTATCCTTATGTAAGCAAGGATATTCTGTACGTAATGGATCCTGTTATGATTGCTACTAGTGGTGATCGACTTGTATCAGATAAGGCTGTTGAGTTCTTAAAATCTAAACTCATTCCTACAGCCACAGTTATCACCCCTAATCGTAGTGAGGCGGAGGTATTAGCGGACATGTCTATTGATTGTGAAAGCGACATAACAACGGCGGCTAAACGTATATTACAAGAGTTAGGATCTCAAGTGGTAATTATTAAAGGTGGGCACATCGGTGAAGATGCAACGGATTATGCTTTCATAAAAGATGGTAGCGTTTGTACCTGGACGAGCCCTAAATATGATACAGTGCACACACATGGTACGGGCTGTACCTTCTCTGCAGTTATTACGGCGGAACTTGCCAAAGGGCGTGATGTGATGGATGCCATCGGTATTGCGAAGGACTATATTGCATTAGCTATTAAGCATAATCCAGCTCTAGGACATGGTTGTGGCCCTGTTAATCATATGGCTTATGGTTTGCTATCCAATGGACCTGAAACGATGGATGAACTTTTGAGAAGCGATGAGAGGAGATGATGCTATGAATCCATATATGGATAATCAAATTAGCCCTGAATTCAATATATTAGACACATTGTGGAAGAAAAATCCCCTCGTTATTTGTATTACCAACGATGTGGTGCGAACCTTTACAGCTAATGGACTACTAGCCATTGGAGCATCGCCTATCATGAGTGAATGTAGTGAAGATTTGAAAGACCTTATTGTGTATGCATCAGCACTGCTCATCAATATTGGGACACTTACACCTGAGAAGGTTAGCTACTATAAAGAGGCTGTTAAGTTAGCAAAGGAATATGATGTACCAATTATTCTTGATCCTGTGGGCTGTCATGCAGGAGCTTACCGATTGTCGGTGGTCTTAGATTTGATTAAGACTGGTTCCATTTCGTTATTACGAGGCAATCAAAGCGAAATCAAAGCTATCTACGATGCTTTAAGTCCAGAGGATAAGGCTAATAATTCTACTGCAGGTAAAGGTGTAGATGGTGCACAAGTTGAGGATAGTGCTGTTATTGCCTATCGACTCGCGCGCCTTATTAACTGTCCTGTAGTAGCGACAGGCGAAGATGATTATGTATCCGATGGAATTCGAGTCTTTGCAGTGCCTCATGGTCATTCGATTATGACTGCTATAACGGGAACAGGCTGTCTCTTGGGGGCAGTATTAGCAGCCTTTTTGGGAATTTATCATCCCTTTAAGGATAGCTTATCTATAGGTGAATTTCTTGCCTATGCATTGGCGTATTATGGTTTAGCTGGTGAAAGTGCTGTTAAAGCAAGTGGAATAAAACCCGGCAGCTTTAGTGTAGCCTTTATGGATGCTTTGTATACGCTAGATGATGCGGTGCTTGTATCTGAAAATCGTATACGCCCTGTAGTTGTGCCAGATCAATTACAGGTGTATTTCGTGTGTGGTACACAAGATACAGGGCTTAACAAAAAACGGTTGCTCGAAATCGTAGAAGAGGCTTGTCGTGGCGGTGTAACCTGCTTTCAGTTTAGAGAAAAGGGCGATGGTACATTAGAAGGTCAACAGAAGTTAGAACTAGCACAACAGTTACAACATATCTGTGCCAAGTATCATGTGCTCTATATTATCAATGATGATGTAGAGTTAGCGGTCGCTGTTAATGCGGATGGTGTTCACGTGGGACAAGATGATATGCGTTTAGAAGATGTGCGTAATATCGTAGGTCATAAGGTAGTGGGCATATCAATCCATTCCGTAGAGGAACTCCATAAGACTGATGTACTGTATGCTGATTGTGTAGGCGTAGGTCCTATGTATACAACTAGTAGCAAGCTTGATGCGCAAGAACCATGCGGTCCGGAACGTACAACTGAACTACAGGCAGAAGGATTAACATTACCATGCGTTGGAATTGGTGGGATTACCTTAGACAATGCAATGGCAGTGCTCCATGCTGGCGCTTGTGGTGTAGCCGTTATATCTGCCATTGCCCATGCAGAAAAGCCTTATGAAGCGGCTCGACAATTTAAAGAATTAGCATCTATCCTTTAATAGTAAATAGTATGATTTACGACTCTTAATACATATATAGCGGGTTATAGGACAAAACGTGTTGGCTTTGTCCTATAACCCGCTATAGCTAATAGAATACAAAAAAAGACGATGACCGAAGTCATCGTCTTTTATATTGAGGTTGTCTGTACATACAGTTAGGAAGATCTGCACTTGCAGTGTTACATACTGTATTAAAAAGTTTTCTAAACTTATAGATTAGTCGATGTTTTCAACGAAACGTTGGAAGAAAGCTTGTGGGTGAGCACATACTGGGCAAACTTTAGGAGCTTCTTCACCAACGTGAATGTAGCCACAGTTAGCGCAAATCCATGCAACTGGTTGATCGTTGTGGAACACTTTGTTGCCGGAAACGCGAGCTGCTAATGCAAGGTAACGAGCTTCATGGCGAGCTTCGATTTTACCAACTTCGCGCATTTTGAAAGCGATAGCAGTGAAGCCTTCTTTTTCTGCTTCGTCAGCGAAATCTTTGTACATTGTAGTGTGTTCGTAGTTTTCACCAGCTGCTGCATCGCGAAGATTAGCTTCGATATCAGCGGAGATGTCGCCACCATGAAGAGCTTTGAACCATACTTTAGCGTGAGCAGATTCGTTGTGAGCTGTTTCTTCGAAGTAATCAGCGATTTCGTTCATGCCAGCTTTACGAGCTGCTGCTGCATAGTATGTATATTTTTGGAATGCTTGGGATTCACCAGCAAATGCTGTTTGAAGATTTTTTTCAGTGTTAGAACCTTTTAATTCTGCCATTTTAATACTCCTTTGTACTTACATCAAATTTCAAATTTTTTACTTAGTTATATATTCATAACCACTTGGTTGTGAATGCAATGGTGGGTAACTCACTTGAGTTTAAGTTAAATAAAACTTATTTATATACTGATTAGATAGACACTTGTCTATACTCGAAAAAAGCACTTGCTTATCTAGTAAATGAGTACTTACCTATGATTGTAAAGAGGCACTTGCCTATAATTTACACCACAATGTTTTTGATTCGTATACTTAACGAATAATCATTGTTGACTATATTGTAACATACTAAATGAGAAATGCAAGTGTTTTTGTAAAATTTATTTCGAAAATTTTCTAAATGATAAATATTATCAATGTAGTAAATAAGCGGTTTTTGAAAGCCTATTAAGTAATGGATTTATTAAAAATAGAATTACTGATAATGAGAATGAGAATTACATGGAAAATCATTATTGTTTGTGGAACTGCTTGTTTTTGGTAACAATTCTGATTAAGCCGATAGATCGTATTAGTCAAAGTGTACTTTTACCTATATTGGAGAACATATTTTAAGTATAATGAGATATATATAATAGAAATAGTATAAGGAGGCGCTATGACGTTTATTAGATATTATGTGGGCGATATAGTACAAATGAAAAAATCGCATCCCTGTGGTAGTGACGAGTGGGAGGTCAAGCGCATAGGTACAGATTTTCTTATCGTTTGTAAAGGTTGTGGTCATCAGTTGTTGATGCCTCGCCCTAAATTTGAAAAGGCAGCGAAGAAGATAGTATCGCGATTGCCTGAAAATGAATGAGGTGAGATTATGGTACGACTCACCGATTATGTTGTAAGTGGAGGCTGTGCGTGTAAGATTGGACCTCATATATTAGAACGTGTTTTAAAGGCCGTTACACCTGTTACAAATGAACATGTTCTAGCTGATATGACTGGTGCCGATGATGCGGGAGTATACAAAATTTCTGATCGACTTGCCCTTGTACAAACATTGGATTTTTTTACGCCTGTTGTCAATGACCCTACGTTATTCGGTAAAATTGCAGCGGCTAATGCATTGAGCGATGTATATGCGATGGGGGGGACACCCCTAACGGCGATGAACATCGTTGGATTTCCTGTTCCCTTAGTAGAACAAGGCGTATTGACGGATGTACTCAATGGGGCTGCGTCCATTGTTTCTGAATCTGGTGCAGCCATTGTAGGTGGTCACAGCATCGAAAATAAGGAACCTATTTTTGGCATGTCGATCACTGGTCAAGTTAATCCTAACGAGATTTGGAAGAATAAAGGCGCTCAAGTAGGAGATGTATTGGTGTTAACGAAACGCATTGGCACAGGTATTATGAATAATGCGTTGAAAGCCGACTTATTTCCTACTGGTACGGCGCAGGCGATTGCTAGCATGAGTACGTTGAATCGCGTGGCTGCTGAGGTGGCCCATAACTTTACAATTCATGCGTGTACTGATGTGACGGGCTTTAGCCTTATGGGTCATTCTGTAGAAATGGCGAGTGCTTCTAATGTAACGATTCATATCAAGACTTATGATATTCCGCTCTTTGATGATGTGATTGAGGCGGCGCAAATGGGATTGGTCCCTGCTGCATCCTATGGTAATCGCAAGGCCATAATTGATGTACAGGTTGATGCGAATTTAGATGGGGTGTGGACGGATATTCTCTTTGATCCACAAACATCAGGCGGACTTTTATTCTCTGTGCCTGCAACAGAAGGACCGGATTTGGTGAAAGCTTTACATGATGTGGGCGTTGAAGGTGCCACTATAGTTGGTGTAGTTGAAAGCTTTAGTGGCTTAGCGGTACGTGTCACTAAATAAGCTATATTACAATTTTGGTTTTAATAGTATATAGAGTAGTTGGGCGTTGATGCTTTCACAAAATATATAATAGTATTGAGGTAAATGATGAGTAATACGAATGAATTAACTGTAGATGTGCGTGGCAGTTTGTGTCCAAAACCTGTGATTGAAACGAAGAAGGTAAGCGATGCAAATCCAGACGCGATTATTACGACTATTGTAGATAACGAGGTGAGTCGTGATAATGTAGAGAAATTTGGCAAGTCTCGTGGCTATGATGTGGCAATTGGACAAGATGGTATAGATTTTTTTATTAAACTTACTCCGAATGTAGAACCTGCACCGGAAATTGGTTGCAAACCTATGAATTATAGTGACCGCATCATTTTGATGACGAAAGATTATCTTGGTGAAGGTAGTGAAGAACTTGGCCGTAATTTGATGAAAACCTTCTGGGTGTGCATGGTTGAAGCCGACGTGAAGCCATCTACAATTTATTTCATCAATAGTAGCGTTAAAATGGTAACCAACGATTCTGTTCATTTAGACAATATTAAAAAGTTAGCTGATCTTGGTGTTGAAATTGCTGCATGTGGTATTTGTCTCGACTATTATGGCCTAAAAGATAAAGTGGGGGTAGGCACTATTACAAACATGTATGCGATTACAGATGCTATCGTTGGGGAAAATGTTGTTAAACTATAATACTCGTATCTATGTTGTAAATGATTAAGCAATATTAGTGGAGGTGAGGCATTGAACAATAAAAAGTTACTTGTCGTTTTTACATCCTATTATTTTGGGGATAAGGCGGATAAGATATTAACGGAACTTTTGGTGCCTCACCAATTGATGGCTACACCGCCAGAATTGAATGATATGTGTGGATTATCTATTCAAATAGAGACAAGTATCGTAGACCAAGTTCAGACTATTTTAAAAGAACATAAGATTAGTACGTCGGGCTTATTTTGGTATGAAAAAGGGGAACCAGTTTTAGCTTATAAAGCTTAAATTGATTTTTGAGTATCGAAATTTATCTATATATGATAACATTAATATATAAAAATCTTATTGTATAAGGAGATATACATGGTTGATTTTACCTTACCTCGCGAATACATTGATGATATGGTCGTTCGTATGGCCCATCATAGTACAGCCATTGAGGGCAATACATTAACACAAGGGGAAACAAAAAGTATCTTATTAGATAATATGATACCCCGTAAAATGGATTTGCGTGAGTTCTATGAAGTATTTAATTATCGCGACTATTTAGTATTCTTGATGGAATCATATCAAGAAGTAATTACGATAGATATCATAAAAGACACACAACGATTGTTATTAGCACATATCCGTGATGATAATGGGCAATTTAAGGTTGTTCAAAACATGGTTATTGGTGCTGATTTTGAGCCAACAAAACCATATCAAGTACAAGAAGCTTTAAAAAACTGGTGTGATACCTTGCAATATCGTTTAGAGATATCCCAAAATGATGAAGAGCGGGTGCGTGCCATTATGGAGCAACATTTGCAATTTGAACGTATTCATCCTTTTGCTGATGGTAATGGCCGTACAGGAAGAGCTCTTATTATACACGCTTGTTTACAACAGAAATTAGCACCTATTATCATTAACAAAGATGATAGAGGTGAATATATGACTCTGTTAAATGATGGTGATTTAAATGGCTTATATAAGTTAGGTCTTGATTTATTTTATAAGGAAAAAGAACGTATGATTCTATTTGGTCAAAATTTTGGCTAATGAGCATCATATGTTATGTATCTAGGTTAAGTTTTGAAATTAATATAATGAAAGGTTGAATTTCAATGAGCAAATATGAAATAGAAAACGTAAAATTAACAGCCCCTAAATTGGATCGTAACGATTTAGAATATGCTATGACATATCGTTATGCATGTAAAAAATTTAATAGCACTAAAAAGATTTCTGAAGAAGATTGGAATGCAATTCTAACAGCAGCTCGTTTGGCTCCAACATCCCTTGGATTTGAGCCGTTTGAATTGTTAGTGATTCAAAATCCTGACATTCGTGAAAAAATGAAAGTCCATGGCTGGGGTATTCACGCTGGCCTTGAAGCAAGCCATTTTGTAGTGTTCTTAACACGTAAAAAAGCGAATTTAGAATTTGACTCTCCTTATGTACGTTACATTCAAGAAACTGTTAAACAATTGCCAACTGAAGTAGATGCTGCATATCGTGAAAAATATGCCCAATTTACTACAAGCGACTATAAAACATTTGAATCTGAACGCGCTGCATTCGATTGGGCTTCTAAACAAGCATACATCGTAATGGCGAATATGATGACGATGGCAGCGTATGAAGGGTTAGACTCATGTGCTTTAGAAGGTTTCAATCAAGATGACATGACTGCACTTCTTGGTGATGAACTTGGTCTATTCGATACTAAACACTTTGGCATCTCCGTAATGGCTGCTTTCGGCTACCGAGACGAAGAACCACACCGTAATAAAACACGTCGTACCTTAGATGAGATTGTAACAGTAGTTGAGTAGATTGTTATCTTTAGAACTAAATCGAAATTCTTCATTTAATCTTTAGAATTGAATGTTATATTATAAATATACAAGAATTCTAAAATATTTATAAATACCATATTATTTGATAGGATTTATGAATATTTTGATTAAATAGGAAGGAGTGATTGTATGTTATGGTCAATTATTGTCGGTGGTTTTATCGGCTTCCTTGCAGGTGCTATCACTAATAAAGGTGGAGCAATGGGTGTTATTGCTAAGGTCGTTGCTGGTTTAATTGGCTCGTCTATAGGTCAGTCCTTATTTGGTACATGGGGACCTAGCCTAGCGGGAATGTCATTAATTCCTTCTGTGTTAGGTGCAGTGATTGTAGTTGCTGTAGTCTCATTTTTCTTTGGGAAAAAGGGATAATAGTTATATAGTCAAAAGTGATTTTAAATGAAAGGAGTCACAATTATGGCATTAGAAGATAAATTAAACCAAGCTAAGGGTGCATTAAAAGAGAATGCAGGCAAATTAACTGGTGATAAAAAACTAGAAAAAGAAGGTAGTGTAGAAAAAACTACTGCAAAAGTTAAAGATGTAGTTAATGATGTTAAAGATGCTATTGAAGGCACGCTTGAAGGTGTCAAAAATACTATCGATCAAGACAAAAAATAATTTTAATAAAAAGCTGATGTTAACAATAAAAGGGGATGTAACAGAATGCGGTTTTACCGCATTCTAGTTGCAGCCCCTTTAAAATATAAGAAATACCAAGAAAATTAGGTTTATAAAATCCTATGTTTTCTTGGTATTTTTTGTTTTTAGGCGCACCTAAACAGACCTTTAGGCCTATTAAAAATTTCTTAGTTTAAGCAGTTTCTTTTGCAGGAAATAATGTTGTATTAACGCGTCCGGCGTGTATTCTGTTATGTAATTTTGTAATATTGAATCCCATAACCAGTAGATATAACATCTTATGCACTTTTCCACTGCCACGATGTAAATATCGTCTAAAACCAAGATCTTGTTTTAGCACACCAAATGCGCCTTCAACTTGAATGGAACGGTTAATTCGTAATTGAATGCCTGTATCACTAATCAGTCTATCTTGGTTTTCTGCTAATACAGCATCATATGCAGGTGCAATTTCAACTCGTTTTACTGGATTAACTGAGGTTGGTTTCATATACCGTTGGCATTCTTTCTTGTATCCACATCGGTTACAAGATTCACAAATATATACTTTTCGCTCAGATACAAATCCTGTTTTGTTTTTAGCATTACGAGTAAAAGCATATTTTAATTTACGACCTTTTGCACATATAAATGCATCTTCTTCAGGTATATATTCCATATTACGAGCTTTACTAATATCGTTAGCCCAAGCTCTAGTTTTGGCCTTTTCATAATATTGTGGCTTTATACAAGATAAGTAATGGTTGTTCTTTAACCAAGTTAAGTTTTCATGGCTATCATAACCGGCATCAGCTACCACATATGTGAATCGGCGACTATGGATCTGTTCTAGTTGCTGTACAAATGGAATTAAGGTATTAGTGTCGTTGGGCTTAGGGAATACACCAACTCCCATAATATACTCAGAATGAACTGCTAATTGTACATTGTAGGCAGGTTTAAGCTGTCCATTACGCATATGATCTTCCTTCATACGCATAAAGGTAGCATCATGATCTGTTTTAGAATAACTGTTGCGTTCACCCATAATATACAATTGGTATTCGTATTCTTTTCGCTTATCATATAGAGCTTCAGCTCGCTCAAACAAACGTTGTAATGGTATTTTATGCTTACCCTTTCCTTGTACTAATTTCATATGTTGTACTTCAATTTCTCTGGCTAAGAACGTATAGTTGGGATGGTCTTTACGAATATCTTCAATAGCTATTCGTATTTGTAGATCTGGGTCTATTCGGTCAAAGCGCTGTTGCCAGTACATATATGTTGCCTTTGGAAAACATAAGGCAGCAAGAATCTCAGTTAGTTTGAATTCTCTTCGGAGACTGCTAATGATTCTTGCTGCTCTTTCATTTTCCGAGCATCCTCGAGGCGCAATCTCCTCAATTCTTTTAAATAAGCATTCTCTATTTGAGCATAGCGTAATTGTTTTTCCAGTTCTAAAATACGAGCTTGATCTGGTGTTAATTCTTTTTTCTTTTTTTTGTTACGAGATTTAGTATGTGTGCTAATCTTTGCTTTTTCATCTGTTCGACTCATGGTAGGTATTCGTCCTTTCGGTCGCTCGACAAAAGCATTGGCCCCATATTTCATAAACTCCGATTTCCAGCGAGCTATTAATGAAGGATTATTCAGCCCATATTGTAATGCAATTTGCCGATACGATAATTCACTAGTTAAGTATGACTCTACCACAGCTAGCTTAAATTCTGAAGTATATCTTGTATTATTTCGCTTTCGACACAAACCATCTTTACCAAATTCTTTAAATGCACTAATCCAACGACGAACTTGTGATGTAGTCTTTAAACCATATTTCTTAGTTAAATACTCATATCCACCCTCGCCGTTTAGATATGCGGTAACGACTTTTAATTTAAATATAAGGCTATATTTTGCCATAGAAAAACCGACCTCCTTAACGTTAAGATTTTTGGTCTAACATTAAGGGGTCGGTTCAGCCATAGAGCAAGCAGAGAGCTTTTACTTAAACGTTGAAACGGAAATGTGTTACATCGCCGTCTTTCATAACGTAGTCTTTACCTTCAAGGCGTACAAGGCCTTTTTCTTTAGCAGCGTTTTGGCTACCACAAGCTTGTAAGTCATCGAAGGATACGATTTCAGCGCGGATAAAGCCTTTTTCGATATCGGAGTGAATTTTACCAGCTGCTTGAGGTGCTTTTGTGCCATTTACGATTGTCCATGCGCGAGCTTCCATTTCGCCAGCTGTGAAGTAGTTGATAAGACCTAAGAGCGCATAACTTGCTTTGATAAGCTTAGTTAAGCCAGATTCTTCAAGGCCAAGATTTTCAAGGAATGCAGCAGATTCTTCGTCGGATAATTCAGCGATTTCAGATTCAATACGTGCGGATACAACAACGATGCCAGCACCTTCGTTGTTTGCGTATTCTTCAACGCGTTTTACATGTTCGTTAGCAGAATAATCAGATACTTCATCTTCAGAGATATTGGCTACATAAAGAGATGGTTTTGCTGTAAGCAATGTCAACTCTTTGATCATTTCTAATTCTTCTTCGTCTAGACCTTGTGCACGAACTGGTTTAGCTTCGCCAAGACCTTCGATGATGCGTTCTAGTAATGGCAATTCTGCACGAGCATCTTTATCGCCGGATTTTGCAATTTTTTCAATGCGTTGTTTCCGTTTTTCTACGGATTCAAGGTCTGCAAGGCAGAGTTCGGTGTTGATGATTTCGATGTCGCGAATAGGATCAATAGAACCTGCAACGTGAGTGATATTAGGGTCGTCGAAGCAACGAATAACTTGTGCAATAGCATCTACTTGACGAATATGGCTAAGAAATTTGTTACCTAAACCTTCGCCTTTAGATGCACCTTCAACGAGACCTGCAATATCTACAAATCGCATAGCAGCAGGGAGGATGCGTTTGGAACCGAACATTTCCGCTAATACAGCTAGACGATTGTCCGGAACATCAACAACACCTACGTTTGGCTCAATTGTACAGAATGGATAGTTGGCAGCCTCAGCGCCAGCCTTTGTGATAGCGTTGAATAATGTACTTTTACCAACATTTGGAAGGCCTACGATGCCTACTTCTAAATTTGTGCTCATGGTACCACCTTTATTAAAATTAATTTCGTTCTTTGTGAAAGCTTTCATTAGAAATATTTTTCCTTATAAAAGCCTTATCAAACACATATTATATCATATTCTAACAGATATATACATTTCTATAGAATTGGTCTAGATTATTTATCAAGAAGTGCTATAATATTAGAGAGAAAGTTAGAGTTTATTATAAAAAATAATGATAAGTGGATATGTTTATATAATAAAAATATAAGGTCTTCTTATTATTTATTTTATAGAAAATTTTGATGAGTAGATACGACCATGTCAGTGTACAGACGGACGTGTCATTTAGATTGAACGTAAACGTCATGTGACGCTGCTAGGAAAGGAAGTTCAGTATGTTTTCTAAGTTATTTGATAGTTTTTTAGTTCACTATTTAGAACGTTTTAATGATCACTGCTTTAATGTAAAAGTAGGTGATAATGAATATACCATTGGCGAAGGTACACCTGAGTTTACCATTCGTGTAAACCGAGATATTCCTAAGAAAGATTTGCTCGTTTCTGCTGAACTTGCACTTGGCGAAGCGTATATGCGTAAGGATATTGAAATAGAAGGCGATTTATTCAAAGCCCTTTGTGTTGTACTAGGTCATGTTAATAAAGATTCTATTAATAAAAAGGTACTTAACTCTCTTTTTAATGTAGGTCTTAAAAAGAAGGATCAAAAACAACAAGTATCTTCTCACTACGACCTTGGCAATGATTTTTATAGCTTATGGCTTGATAAGACAATGAGCTACTCTTGCGCGTACTTTAAGCATGAAGATGATAGCTTAGAAGATGCACAATACCAAAAGGTACATCATATTCTTGATAAATTATACTTAAAAGAAGGTATGACACTCCTTGATATCGGTTGTGGTTGGGGATTTTTATTAATCGAAGCAGCCCGCAAATATGGCGTTAAAGGATATGGTTGTACATTGTCCGAAGAACAATGGAAGAAGGGCCAAGAACGGATTAAAGAATTCGGTCTTGAAGGTCAAGTCGAAATCGAACTCATTGATTATCGTGATGTAGCTGCATCTGGTCGTACATTCGACCGCATCGTCAGCGTTGGTATGTTGGAACATGTAGGTCGTCCAAACTTCCCCTTGTATATGGAAGATGCATCTGATATGTTAAATGATGGTGGTTTATTCTTGCTCCATTACATCAGTGATCCATCAGAAAAAGAATCTAGTGCATGGATTCGTAAATATATCTTCCCAGGTGGATGCTTGCCATCTCTTCGTGAAATGGTTTCCATTGCCTATGACTATGATTTTAATGTTATCGATGTTGAAAGCTTGCGCTTGCACTACTATAAAACATTGATGCACTGGTACAATAATTTCCAAGGTGTACGTGACCAAGTAGAAAAAGCTCGCGGTACTGAATTCGTTCGCATGTGGGACTTATATCTCTGTGGTTGTGCAGCAGGTTTCTATATTGGCAATATGGATTTACATCAAATCCTTATGACAAAAGGTGTTAACAATGAATTGCCATTGACACGTTGGTATTAATAGATAGATTGTAACACGAAAAAGGACCGTCTTAAGGCGGTCCTTTTTGTGTGTCGTCATACGCTATTGTTAATGTAAAAAAGAGGATAACCGAAGTTATCCTCTTAAGGTGCGTATAGAATTATAGAGAGTGAGCTCGCAATTCTTCAGCAGAATGTGTAGAAATCCAAGCTGGTGGAATATCGAATACTGTGTAGCAACCAGTACCACCGTGTTTAGCAAGACGGTAGATACCACGAGCGTATGCAACAAGTGCAGAGCCTGTGAATTCAGGGTTAGAATCAAGTTTTAAAGAATATTCAACAACATGACGAGTGCCGTCAGTGCTTTCACCAGAGCGAAGAACGAAGCCACCATGTGGAATACCCTTGTGGTTGCGATTAAGTTCTTCTTGGGAAATGAAGTTGACTACAGTTTCGTAACCTACGAAGTAATTTTCCATAGTTTTGATTTCGTTTTCAATTTTAGCTTTGTCTGCATCAGGAGCTGCTACTACATAGCATTCACGAAGGTGACCTTTGTAGCCATCAACGTCTGGAGTTTCGCCGTTGCGAATTGCTTCAAGGTATTCTTCCTTAGGAACAGTGTATTGACGAGCGTCAAGAACACCGTCGATGCGACGAATAGCATCGGAGTGACCTTGGGAAACACCGCGACCCCAGAATGTGTAAGATTTGCCGTTAGGCAAGATGCTTTCAGCGTAAACACGTTGCAAAGAGAACATGCCTGGGTCCCAACCACAAGAAATCAATGTAGCAGTTTTAGCTTCTTTAGCCACCTTGTCTACATTTGCGAAATGTTCAGGGATACGTGCATGTGTATCGAAGGAATCGATGCAGTTGAAGTATTTAGTTACCATTGGAGTTTGTTCGATAAGGTCTGTTGCAGAACCACCGCAAAGAACCATAACGTCGATTTTACCTTTGAAATTAGGCAAATCCTCCATAGTGTATGTAGGAACACCAGATACTGTTTCTAAACCTTTACGACGAGAGAATACGCCTACGAGTTCCATATCTGGTTGCAATTTAACAGATGCTTCTACGCCACGGCCTAAGTTGCCATAGCCTACGATACCAATACGAATTTTGCTCATATTAGCCTCCTATATAATTATAAAATGTAGTGTAATAACTAATATATTTATTATAACATAGAAATTTCTCTTTTTATAATATTCTATAGAGTCATACAGCATATATTATGTGAAGAAAATAATCCGGTTGTTATTATTCAGCATTATATCGATACATTGCGTATGGGAATATACATAAAAGAAAACATCATATGTACAAAAATTGACACATATACCCCTACTATATATACAATGAATATATGCATATTATTGTGTATAGTTTGAGGAGGTTATGAGATGAGAAAAACGATAAATCTTGCCGTTATTGCTGCTTTAATTATTACCGGTGCTAGCACAGAGGTTATGGTATCGGCTACTACAGTTGAAAGCCATACGGATGGAAAATCTATTGGATTGAATTTGTGGGGTGAAAATAAACACTACACCGATGATTTGACTGTCAATGTATCTGGCCTTGGTGTAAATGGAAATAAATACCATAATAACGTTACAGGTATTTATGCCCTTGATGGATCTCAGGTTGCCATAGATAAAAATGTAAATGTAACGGTTGTAAATCCAGCACCTGCGGAAAGTGGAGAGAAGCGCAGACCAGACTTAGCACACTATTATATGAGTGGTATATATGCTGGTTATGGTGGGGTTACGAATGATGGTAATAATGATGATACCCGTATTACCGTACAAGGTAATGCCAAAGTAGATGCCGTTGGCGTAGGTTTGCAAGCTAATAAGGATGGATACATTCGGATTCTAGGTGGGGCAGATGTAAAGACACATCCTTTAACGACATCTGATACATATTCTGCACTTTCAGAAGAAGGATTTGTCTATGTAAATACTGGCATGGATGGATTGAAACCAGGCGCTAAGGTCGTCAATATGTATGGCAATATTGGTTTTATCAATAAAAACTATGGTATTGATAAAAATCCACACAATCATGGATCAGAAATTTCATTGGGATTAACGACACCAAATTCTAAATTAGTGGGTGGTGTACTCAATGAATTTGATGAAAGTAACAATAATCCTCATCATGGCGGCTTGAGATTATATTTACAAAATGGTGCTACATGGCGTAATGAATGGTTAGGCGCTGAACGTGAATACCCTACACAAGGCCGACCAGATACTGCAAATTATCTCTATACAGGTAGTAAGGTAGAGCATCTTATAGGTGGTGACACTGAAGGTAGCCGCGGCATTATCCAAGCCGTAGATGCACGGCCTATTACGATTAATAATTATGCTGGTCATACAGCTATTGATTATGAAAAAGGTGCACCTGCTGCAGAAAACGGAAAGGGTGAAGTGGTTATCAACCATGCTGACCCTGGTTCTTCTGTTACATTGCGTAGTTCCGTAGAGGCTTTGAAAGAACAAGCTAATGCCGAAATTCCAGGATTAGCAGAAAATCAATTTGTGAAGAAAGTAGTCTACAATGGATATACGAAGGGTGAGCGAAACCTCGGTGTTAATGTGCATTTAGAAACAGGTGTGATTAGTCCTACATTAAATGCTAAACTTAGCCCAGATGATTTTGATAAAGATGGACGTGCTATGGTGTCTAATAAAACCGTATTATCCACTAGTGAAAGTGAAATCGTATCCGGTGCTAAGAGTGCATTAGCATCTTCTATTATGCAAATGCGCGCTGATACAAATGATTTGCAACGCCGCTTAGGTGATGTGCGTCTTAACTCCGATAATCAAGGCGTATGGGGCAAATATATTGGGGGTAAATCTAAAATTACAGACTCTGCCTATGTAAATCAAACCTATAATATGGCGCAAGTTGGTTATGATACGAAACGAGGAAACTGGATTGTAGGCGGTGCCTTCTTGTATGGCACAAATAATAGTGATTATGCACTAGGTTCGGGTTCTGGTAAAACCGCGGGGCTAGCAATCTATGGAGCTAAACAATTTAATGATGGTCGTTACTTAGATATCATTGCTAAAGGCAACCGTTTGAAAAATGATTTTACTGTACATAACAGCTTAGGAACGGCGTTGAGTGGTGACTACCGTAATACGGGTGCATCTTTGAGCCTTGAATATGGCAAGCGTATCAAGAAAGAAAATGGTTTCTATATCGACCCTAGTGCGGAATTGATTCTTAGCCGTTTGTCTGGTGAAAGCTTTGATGCTCGTACGAATACTGGTGGCTCTGTCCATATTAATTCTGATGCAGTTAACTCTGCTATAGGCCGTTTAGGTATTGGCATCGGTAAGGAAGCTAAGAATAGTAATGTTTTCCTTAAAGCTGCATTGGCACATGAATTCTCTGGCAAGATGAAAGCAACCTATAGCATGGTCGGTGAACCAACGACTAATAGCGTAGTAGATTTGAAGGATACTTGGCTTGATCTTGAACTCGGTGGTTCTTGGAGCTTCCGTCCAAATACATATTTATATGGAACATTTACTAAAAACTTTGGTAGTACTGTTGATACATCCTATCGTGTAGATGCTGGTATTCGTCATAGCTTTTAGTTGAATTGAATATATAATTTACAATTAAATAGGCATAGAAAAGACCGGCCATGGCAATGTTCAGATTGATTGTTGCTATAACCGGTCTTTGTGTGCTTATAGTTAATTCTTATTGAAAACAGAATATCTATAAAATTATATTAGAATTGTAATGTTTTGATGCGTTCTACGGCACGGATTGTATTTTCGCGGCTGCCGAATGCAGTTAAACGAAGGTAACCTTCGCCATGTGGACCGAAACCAGAGCCTGGTGTAGACACGATTTGTACCTTTTCAAGAAGAAGATCAAATAAATCCCAGCTTGTCATGTTGCCAGGTGTTTTTAACCAAATGTAAGGCGCATCAGTGCCACCGTATACAGTAAGGCCAATGGATTCGAGACCTTCTTTGATGATACGTGCATTTTCTTTGTAGTAAGCGATGTTTGCGCGAGTTTGTTCGCGGCCTTCTTTGGAATATACCGCTTCAGCACCACGTTGAACGATGTAAGGTACGCCGTTAAATTTAGTGCATTGACGACGGTTCCACATAGGGTTCAAAGGTTGACGTTCGCCAGATTTAGTTTTGCCTGTTACTTCTTTTGGAACTACCGCATAGGCACAACGTGTACCTGTAAAACCAGCAGTTTTAGAGAAGGAACGGAATTCAATAGCTACTTCGCGTGCACCTTCAATTTCATAGATAGATTTAACGGTGTCTTCTGTGCTGATGAAAGCTTCATAAGCGGAGTCGAACATCAAGATAGCGTCGTTTTCTTTACACCATTTAATCCATTCCGCTAAGCGTGCACGGCTAAGTACTGTACCTGTAGGATTGTTAGGGGAGCAAAGATATACGATGTCTACACGTTCAGCAGGAAATTCTGGAGAGAAATTATTTTCTGCAAATGTAGGAAGGTATACAACTTTTTCAAACATACCGTCAATAGCTTGGCCAGTACGACCGCCCATAACATTGGAATCAAGGTATACAGGGTATACAGGGTCAGTGATAGCGATGATATTATCTTCGCTGAATAACTCTTGGATATTACCAACGTCGGATTTTGCGCCGTCAGAAATGAATACTTCGTCCATACCAATTTCGATGCCGTATGGTTTGTAATCGCCTTCGATGATTGCTTTACGAAGAAAATCATAACCTTGTTCAGGACCATAACCGCGGAATGTTTCAGCTTTGCCCATTTCTTGAACAGCCTTAGTCATAGCATCTACGATGGCAGGTACTAAAGGCAATGTCACATCGCCGATACCAAGACGGATAATATCAGCATCTGGATGAGCTGCTTGGTAATCCGCTACTTTTTTAGCGATGTTAGCAAATAAATAAGAACCTTGTAGGTTTAAATAGTTTTCATTAATATTAGCCATGATGACTCCTTTTACAATTTAGAATTCTCTCTATATAGTAAAGTATATAAGAAAATGGTGCAAGAGGTTTCTATAGAATTGTAAATGTGTATGTCATTGATGATAATGAGCCGTTTATTATATAAGACCTACTTGCTTTCATTTTACTTATAGGTTATAATAGTAAAGCTTATTAATGGTAAGCACTTCCTACCCCTATGTGTCGATAGGGGCATTAGTCCGAAAGAGGAGGTGATTTTGTATGAACAAATA
>CAKPXN010000017.1 GCA_934202095.1 uncultured Veillonella sp. | reverse complement strand
GGAATTTGCATAACTATGACAAATTATCTTTCAATGATTGGGATTAAAGTACCAACACGTTTTGTCCTATAACCCTATATGAATGTATAGGTTTTTTATTAGATACCTCAATAATTAGCAAAGCTATAATAAAAATATGCGTAAAAAAGTACACATAAAGAAATAGGTGTTAAGACTAGATAACATCGGTGTTTCACATGTTTCATGAAAAGCATACAAATAAGCTTCATCTTGTTTATATAGTAGTTACATAAAAACGATGATAAAATATGTGTACGATAATTAATTAAATATTAAATTTATTTAAATCGCTGTGTTATGATGTTTTGTTAATAGAAATAAATGTTATGAGGTGTATGTATGAATCGGAAATGGATTGCTTTATCTCTTGTAATAGGAACAATAGCCACTACAGGATTGGCAAAAGATGTTACCCCTGTTGCGGTCATGACGTCTCCTATGGACACGTCTGCAACTACGATTGGCTCTGATCAGCAGTATCGTCTGCGACAAGGAGACGAACTTACGATTGATGTGGTGCAGCAGTCAGATCTTGGTGCCAATAAAACTTTCACCATTCGACCAGATGGTTATGTATCAGTTCCCATGGTTGGAAATATTAAGGCCGATGGGATGACCGTAGAAGAATTCACCCGAAACGTATCTAATGCGTTATCTACATATATTATCAATCCTGATGTATCGGTTAATGTTACAAAATTGGGTGGCGTTCGTGTTTATGTATTTGGTGAAATTAATAAACCAGGGGCCTATACATTAACGAAATCGAGCACCATTATCGATGCGATTGGGGCTGCTGGTAGTTTCAACTGGGATACAGCTAAAAAGAAAATATTCTTAATTCATCAAAATGATCCTACAAAACCTATTGAAATCAATTTAAACAATATGTTGAAAACCGGTGAAATGTCTCAAAACTACATTATGCGTGAAGGCGATATCTTGTACTTAACTAAGAACAGTAAGATTAGTTTCTCCAGAGATATTGCGCCAATTTTGACAGGTGCATATATGGTATCTCGCATAGGGAAAGACTAATCAATAAAGTATTATATGTAAGTCATATAAGGGGGGCTTTCATTGCGTTCATATTTATTACCGGGCCTATTACTTATTATAGATGTAATTACTATTATTGGCGTGGCATTAATCAGTTTGCTTATTCGATTTGATGGATATATCATGCCACAGTATATGGCTCAAATGATAGATGCATTGCCTATTATGGTGATTTCTTATATTGTTATGCTTTTATCCATGCACTTATATACACGCATATGGCGCTATGCAGGTATGCGTGAAGTAATGGCCGTATTAATTGCTACAACTCTAGGGGCTGGATTGTTTTACACCGGTATGTATGTATTTGGCAAGTCCTTGCCTAGGTCCATTTATTTAATCAGTTGGCTGCTTAGCACTGGTGTTATTGGAATTGGTAGAATGGTGCTTCATTATATTGCTATGCGCTATGGAGGGAAACAAAGTACTGATACGGATATGGTGAATACCTTAATCATTGGTGCCGGAGATGCAGGTGCTACGATTGCCCGTGAAATTGAACGGTATCATAAACGTTCACGTAAGGTAATCGGTTTTATCGATGATGATGAGGCCAAATTTAATCGTTTAATGGGCGGTGTTCGAATTCTTGGTAATCGACATGATATTCCATCCATAGTGAAAGAAAATAATGTGAAAGAGATCATTATCGCCATGCCTTCCGTTACGCGTCATGAAATCAGAAATATCATGGAAATTTGTTCGCCCCTTAAATGCAAGGTAAATACATTACCTGGCATGTATCAACTATTAGATGATGAAGTCCTCGTATCGCATCTTCACCCAGTTTCCATAGAAGATTTACTGGAGCGGGATGAGGTTCGCCTCGATATGGATATCGTAGAACATTACATTCACGATAAGGTGGTTCTTGTAACTGGTGCTGGTGGGTCCATTGGATCTGAAATTTGTCGTCAAATCATGCGTGTTGGCCCTAAGATGCTTTTGTTGTTAGGACATGGTGAAAACAGTATATACCTCATCAATCAAGAGTTAAAAAATCTCTATAAAGATGGCCCTATTATACCGATTATTGCAGATATTCGTGATAAGCAACAATTAGACAAAATATTTTCTCAGTATCATCCTGAAGTTGTATTCCATGCAGCAGCTCATAAGCATGTGCCGTTAATGGAAATACAACCGATGGCAGCCGTGTTAAATAATATTTATGGTACTCGAAATGTAGCAGATGTGGCTGGTCGTCATGGTGTAGAACGATTTGTCATGATTTCTACAGATAAGGCTGTCAATCCGACCAGCGTTATGGGGGCTACAAAACGTGTAGCTGAAAAGGTTATCATATCCATGAACGACATGTATGATACGAAATATATTACCGTACGTTTTGGTAATGTGTTAGGAAGTCGCGGTTCTGTCATTCCTTTATTCAAGAAACAGATTGAAGCTGGTGGCCCTGTAACTGTTACAGATCCAGAAATGACACGTTATTTTATGACCATACCAGAAGCAAGTCAACTTGTATTACAAGCTGGTGCCATGGGAAAAGGTGGAGAAGTATTTTTACTAGACATGGGTGAACCGGTTAAGATTATTGACTTAGCACGAAATATGATTCGTCTATCTGGATTGGAGCCAGATAAGGATATACATATTAAAATTACTGGTCTTAGACCAGGTGAAAAGAAATATGAAGAGTTGCTTACTTCTGAAGAAGGGACAAATAGAACGAATCATACAAAGATATTTGAGGCTGCTTTAGACACTGTTGATCGCAACTGGTTAATGGAAAAAATCGGTAACTTTGATTCTTGTAAAACGGATATGGATGTGATTGGAGTATTACAGGATATTATTCCAACGTATACACCTAATCATAATGTATAAGCGGGAAGAGAGACCGCTGTGTTGTATACCTGCTTGAAAGGGGTATTGGGATGGAACAAATTATAGACGTAAAAGATATAGCTAAGATTCTTGTTAGAAGGCGACGAACAATTATAAATGTGACAGGTATTTGCATCCTGCTAGGAGCAGCTTATCTCGTAGTGACGCCATCAACCTATCAATCTACAGCTATGTTGCGCATCAAACAAACACAAGGCTTAGGTAATTCAGTACTATCTACTGATCAAGGGTATTCAGATACTATGGCTCGTCAATTGATGAATACCGATGCAGAGATTTTGAAGAGCCGCAATGTAGTGGAACCGGTTATTAATGAAGTTGAAGGCGATCAAGTAATAACGTATGAAGAATTCGTTAAAAGCCGCATTGAGACGAAACCATATAAAGAAACACAGCTATTGCAAGTTAGTGTAACAGGTAGAACACCTGAAAAAGCGCAAGAAGCCAATCAATTATTGATTGATACATTTTTGAAACGTTTAGCAGATTTATCGCAAGTTGAGCAAAAGGCGACTCGTGAATTTTTGCAAAAAAGAGTGGTAACAGCGAAGGAGGAATTATCTGAAGCAGAGCAAAAGCTCCAACAATTTCAAGTAGATAATAAAATTTATTCTACCAATGATCAAATGAAGGGGCTTACAGATAAGATTACGTTAATCGATCGCGAAAAGGCACAAAATAAGCTTGATTTAGAAACGGCGCAAGCTGCATTAGGTAGCATTAATGCGGATTTAGGTTCCGCAGGTGCTAGCATTGCAGATAGCTCAACGGTACAAGCTTATAAATCACAACTAGCAGATTTAGAGGCTCGTAAGGCAAGTTACGCAGGTAAATATACAGATTCACATCCTGCAATGAAGGAAGTAAATGATCAGATTGCTAAAGCACAAGCCGGTTTGCAACAGGAAATCGATGCTATTGTTTCACAGCAAGCACCATCAAGCAATTCCGCGCAACAAGGTTTATTAGCCGATAAATTTAGAAATGAAGCGGCATTAGCTGTGGCTCAAAGTAAAGAGGCTGCGTTAGCCGATTTAGATAAAGATAACGAAGATGCGATGAAAGCACTTCCTGAAAAGGAACGGGGATATATTCAAGCTAAGCGCGATGTAGATGTAGCTCAAGATATTTATGAAATGCTTTCTAAACGTCTAGAGGAAGCTAAGGTGGCAGAGGTTATGGTACCAAATGAGGTACAAATTGTCGATGCCCCTACATTACCAGAAAAAGCGATTGCTCCTCGTCGTGTACTTGTTATGGTTGCCAGTGCTATTATCGGTTTAATTTTAGGATGTTTGTATACATTAGTTAACTCTTTGCGAAATCGTAGAGTACAGACTGCAAAAGATGTTGAAGATATGTTACAGGTGCCGATGTTAGGTGTTATTCCTAATCACAGAAAATTGGTAACAGAAGAACCTAAGAATAAAGTGTTGCGTTGGTTGTACAAGGTGAGAGGTTAAGATGGATACGATACGATTAATTTCAAATGAATATGGTGATACTCCTCTTGTGGAATCTTATCGAACATTGCGTAGCAATTTACAGTATCGCTGTAATGCAGAAAATAGAAAAATATTGTGTGTTACATCTGCTACAACAGGTGAAGGTGTATCGGAAGTGGCAGCTAATTTAGCGATTTCTTTGTCTAAGAATAATGATAAGGTGCTGTTAATTGATGGTAATTTACGCAATCCAGTGCAACATGTTGTATTTGATGTAAAAAATCAAGGATTAACAAATCATATTATTATGGATGAAGATTTGACGATTCATCGTCATGTGATGCCTCATCTAGATCTAATTACCAGTGGTGTTGCAGTGGAATCTCCGTCCGAGGTTGTTGATTCCCATCGATTATCTACGGTATTTGAGTACATTCGTGATGAATATGATGTCATCATAGTGGATACACCATCCGTGTTAAGTGTTACGGATGCCTTGGTAATAGCTGAGAAAGCTGATGGGGTTCTCTTGGTTGTAAAAGGTGATTATGTTCAACCTGATGATATGGCATTAGCTAAACAACGATTAGAGCAAATTGGAGTACCTATTATCGGATCAGTATTTATTGATATGGAATAAATGGAAAGTATAGGTGAAAGCTATGAAAATTAATTTCTCTCCTCCAGATATTACAGAATTAGAAATTAATGAGGTGGTAGACGCGTTAAAAAGTGGTTGGATTACAACTGGACCACGTACTAAGGAATTAGAACGACGTATTGCAACGTATTTAGGGACGCCAAAGGCAGTGTGCTTAAATTCGGCAACTGCAGCGTTAGAAATGATTCTTCGCGTATTGGGTATTGGACCAGGTGATGAAGTTATAACTAGTGCTTACTCCTATACGGCTAGTGCAAGTCCCGTAGTTCATGTAGGGGCAAAGCTAGTATTAATCGATACCGCACCTGACTCTTATGAAATGGACTATGATAAGGTAGCTGCTGCCATAACCGATAAGACAAAGGCCATTATTCCTGTCGATATCGGTGGTGTTCCTTGTGATTATGATCGTCTATTTACAATTGTAAATGATGCGGCAACGTTGTTTACACCAAGTAATGACATACAACGTGCTTTGGGCCGAATTCCAATCGTCGCAGACTGTGCCCATTCCTTCGGGGCAACCTATAAAGGGGTGCATACAGGCAATGTAGCTGACTTTAGTAGCTTCTCCTTTCATGCGGTAAAAAACTTTACCACTGCTGAAGGTGGGTGTGCTACGTGGAAGCATATAGAGGGCATTGATGATGAAGCTCTCTATAAGGAATTCCAACTATTATCTTTACATGGTCAGGATAAGGATGCATTGGCCAAAACTAAGATGGGGGCCTGGGAATATGATATTAAAGGTACCTATTATAAGTGCAATATGACGGATATAATGGCTGCTATTGGATTGGCCCAATTAGAACGATATCCTGGCCTATTAGAACGGCGTCGTGAAATTATTAATCGATATAATGACGCATTTAAAGATTGTCCTGTATCTGTAGTACCTCATTATACGGAAGAGCATATGAGTAGTGGTCATTTATATTTAGTGCGTATCAATGATGCAACCATAGAACAACGTAATGAATTAATTGAACGAATGGCAGAAAAAGGTGTTGCTACAAATGTGCATTATAAGCCAATTCCGATGCACACGGCTTATAAAAACTTGGAATTTTCTATCGATGATTATCCGAATGCATATGACCAGTTCAAAAATGAAATTACACTACCCCTTCATACTAATTTGACAGATGAAGAGGTAAGCTATGTGATTCATACATTTAAAGAATGTTTAGGTGCATTATGATTTGGAAATCATGGCAGGAATTGCCCGATGATATGCGATGTGGCGCAGTTCGTCCTTATTACGATATCTTAGCATCTAAACGGAGTGATTTACTGCTTAAGTCTATTTTTGATCGACTAATGGCAGCCATTTTATTACTCTTGTTAAGTCCTGTATTTCTGGTCTTAGCAGTATGGATAAAGGTTGATAGTGAAGGTCCCGTGTTTTTTAGACAAGAACGGGTTACGCAATATGGTAAAATCTTTAGAATTTATAAGTTTAGGACCATGGTGCAAAATGCAGAACAGCTTGGTGCACAAGTTACGTCTAAAGGCGATATGCGTGTTACCGCTGTAGGACAGGCGCTACGAAAATGTAGACTCGATGAGTTGCCTCAATTAATTAATATATTGGAAGGCACAATGAGTTTTGTAGGCACGCGCCCAGAGGTCCCACGATATGTGGATGCTTATACTGATGAAATGAAGGCGACATTGTTGATCCCTGCAGGTGTGACGAGCATAGCTAGTATTCGGTATAAGGATGAAGATGCATTGTTAGATGCAGCAGATGATGTAGATGATTGTTATATTCATAATGTATTGCCTGCAAAGATGGAATGGAATCTAAAGAGTATTGTAGAATTCTCATTTTGGCGAGAATTGAAGGTTATGGTGGAAACGGTATTGGCCGTTATACGTTAGAAAGGTAGTATGGCAGAAACAACAGCTCATGATATACAAGCTAAAGAATTAAATATGCTTTTAGTATTTAAAGAATTTTGTGATGTCCATAATCTACGATTCTATTTATGTGGCGGTGGTCTTATTGGTGCTATTCGACATAAGGGATTTATCCCCTGGGATGATGATTTAGATATTTTTATGCCACGTCCCGATTATGAACGATTAGCTCAACTTTGGCCTAAGTATGGCGATAAACGATATGTCTATTGTAGGACCACAAAAGATAAGATTTATCATGATGCAGGTGCATCAATCCGCGATGAAGAAACGACTTTCATTAATCGTCACAGTGTGAATGAAGATATTTGTCACGGTTTAGCCCTTGAGATTATGCCCATTGATGGTTGTCCAAAGGGTTCTGTTAAACGATTTTTTCAATTAATGTGGGCCATGACATTTGCTCTATTTAATGCACAACGTTTACCTGATAACAAGGGCAAAGGATATCGATTATTGGCAGGTTGTATATATAAGGTGATTTCTAAACCATCATGGCGATATCATATATGGCGCTTTGCAGAAAAACAAATGAGCCAATATGATTTTGAAACATCCGATGAAGTAACAGAACTAATCGGTAGTTTGAAAGGTATGAAGCTGCGCCATCCACGGAAGGATTTTGACCATGTTGTATATAAGGAATTTGAAGGCCATCAAATTCCCGTTATGGCTGGGTATGAACGGTACTTACGTTTGATTTGGGGCGATTATATGCAATTGCCACCAGTAGAACAGCGCGTAGCGAAACATGATGCTGTATATATCGATATGGATCATAGTTATACAAATTATAAGGGTGTTCATTATTTAGTAGATTCACATCGTTAGTCGATGAGGGAGGTTCTATGAAAAGAATAGCAGTTATATTTGCTGGTGGCGTAGGATCCCGTATGAAAAATGACAAAATGCCAAAGCAATTCCTTGAATGGAATGGCAAGCCTATACTAATACAAACATTATCTATCTTTGAAGAAGAACAACTCATTGATAGCATTGTATTAGTATGTAAGGCAGACTGGATGGATTATACAAAAGCACTGATTGCAAAAGAAGGACTTCAAAAGATTGTATCTATTGTTCCTGGTGGCGAAACTGCTCTAGACTCCCAATATAATGGTTTGCTTGAAGTGAAACGATTATATGGTGTTGATGATATAACAGTACTCATTCATGATGGTGTACGACCTTTAGTTGATCGATCTACCATTGTTAGAAATATACGATCTGTTGAAACAAAGGGGAGTGCCATTACGGTAACTCCTGCTATTGAAACGGTTATGGTTACTGATGATGGAGAAATAAAGACGATTTTAAATCGTCAACAATGTTTGATGGCAAAAGCGCCTCAAAGTTTTAGGCTCGTTGATATTCTTTCAGTTCATGATACATCAATAGCTGAAGGAATTCATGATTTTATCGACTCTGCATCTATGATGATGCATTATGGATACCCATTATATCCTGTATGGGGCGAACCAGAGAATATTAAGATTACGACTCCATCAGATTACTATATGTTTACAGGTATATTGAAAAATAGAGAACGTGGAGGTGAGGGCAATTAATACAGTTGTTGAACGAGACATACAAGAAATTATAGAGGATTCTCATATATTTAAGGCTTTTCAAGGCAAGACAATACTAGTCACAGGTGCTACAGGTTTGATTGGTTCTATGGTGGCTCGTTCATTAGTAGCTGCTAATGATGCCTATCATCTTTCATTACATGTCATGTGCCATGTGCGCAATACAGAAAAGGCTCATCGTATGTTTGTGGATATTTTAGATTCACAAGCAATAACATTTGTGGATACTCCGATAGACTCTCTAGATGTAGCCTGCGACTATATTATGCATGGTGCAGCTCCTACAAAATCCAAATACTTTGTAGAACACCCAGTGGATACGATTCGTACATCGATACATGGTACGGAGCGTATGTTGGAACTAGGAAAAGAACAACAGATTTTAGGCATGGTATATCTATCGAGCATGGAACAGTATGGTATCCCCTATGAATCTGGTCAAGTTATGACGGAGGATCGCATTGGGTATTTAGATCATCTAAACGTTCGTAGTTCCTATTCTGAAAGTAAGCGTATGTGCGAATGTTATTGTAAATCCTATGCTGTTGAATTTGGTGTCCCTGTTAAAATCGCTCGCCTTGCGCAGACGTTCGGCGCTGGTGTACCGTTAGATGATAATCGGGTGTTTATGCAGTTCACACAACATGCCTTGGATGGTCGTGATATTATCCTTCATACTAAGGGCGATTCCATGTCCAACTTCTGTTACATTACGGATGTGGTACGTGCCATTATCATCCTGATGACCAATGGTGAAGTCGGGGAAGCTTATAATGTGTGCCATGATGAGGAAACACGTAGTATTGCTAGTATCGCTAACTTGGTAGCGTGCCATGTGGGGAACGATAAGATTTCCGTCGTCTTCGATATTCCAGAAAATGTATCCTCCTTTGGTTATGCACCTACAGTTCATATGTTTTTGAATTCTAGGAAGATGCGTAATCTATCATGGGAACCACAGGTAACGATGAAGGATGCGTATATGCGTCTGGCTGAATATATCAAAGAGGAGCGGCTATATGGGTAAAGAAATTATAATTGTTACCATATCTCTTGGTAATGATGGAGCCGAACGAATTTTAACAGAATTAGCACGACAATGGCATCATGATGGACATACAATTACAGTCATTCAAACAAGCCCTAATCGGTATGGTACAGAATATGCATTGCCGGAGGGAATTGAGCAAATTCAAATACATACGACGAGTTCCAATAAAATCATTCGTTTTTTACAAGAGATAAAAGCTCTTGTGGGAATATTAAAACGACGACCAAATGCGACATGTTTATCATTTTTAAGTGCGTCTAGCTTTATTTTGGCAATCAGTTCGTGGTTTGTAAACAATCGCATGGTGTTTTCTGAGCGAAATAATCCGCGTAAGGTTCCTGTAGGAAAATACCAACAGATGTTGCGAGATTTTGCGTTTCGCTTTGCTGATGCCATCGTATTTCAAACGGAAGATGCAAAATCATATTTTTCCAAGTCTATACAAAGCCGTGGGCATATCATTCCAAACCCTATTAATGGTAATTTACCGGAACCTTATGAAGGGGAACGTCAAAAGATTATTGTAACCGCCTGTCGATTGCATCCACAGAAAAATTTACCCATGATGATTAATGCATTTAGTATGCTAGCTGACGAGTTTAAGGACTATAAACTTGTCATATATGGTCAAGGTGTTTTAGAAGCTGAACTTCGACAACAAATTGCAAATTTAGGATTAACTGATAGAGTTCTTTTACCTGGTTTTGCATCTGATATTTTGGAACAAGAACGTCCATGTACAATGTTTGTGTCATCATCTGACTTTGAAGGCATATCCAACTCTATGTTAGAAGCTATGGGCATGGGATTGCCTGTAGTTGTTACAGACTGTCCCGTAGGCGGTGCACGCATGGTCATTCAGGACGGTGTTAATGGGTTGCTTGTTCCTGTAGGTGATACGAAAACGATGTATGAAAAAATGAAATCCATCTTAGGAAATCCTGAGTTAGCCAAACGTATATCTACGGAGGCAATTAAGGTGCGAGATACGTTCCCGCTCAGTAAAATTGCTAAACGATGGATTGATATTCTATAAGGTCAGTTTGTGTTGTGATGTACATATATTGAGAGAAGAGGGACAGTATTGAAATTAAATATTACAGCCATTTCCAACCGTCTTATATGGCTTATAACATTAGTATTTCTCGTACTTTCATTAACCATATCATTTGCCCTCGGTGATGCAGATTACGGAGCATATGTATTATTTGTATGCTTGTTTGGATTGATTCTATGTTATCTCGTTAGAGATCAAGGACGCATTACATTGTCGTTTACATGGATGCATATGTATATGTTGTTATTCATAGGTGCTTGCTATCTAAGTTCCCTAACTGCTCTTGATTCGTCTGTAGCCCTGAGTAGAAGTTTTGATATTGTAAAAATATTTTGCATGCTCATTGTTCTCTATATGTGCTTTCAGCGAGAAAAATCTGTTGATTCATTGCTAAAAATTGGTATGTGGACAGGATATATCGTCTGTTTTTATACAGTGTATTACTATGGACTTGACTATTTTATCAATGTACTTTCATCATCAGCTCGTATTGCTAATGATGCGTTAAATGCGAATACCGTAGGTTTGCTAGGAGCTAATGCCATCGTTATGACCGTATATTACATGATGTATGATAAGCCTCGGTGGTGGAACATTATAGCATTGCCAACATTAGGTATATTAGCGGCCACGGGTAGTCGGAAGGCATTGGTATTTGTCGTTATAGGCATTGTTTTACTATTTGTATTTAAAAGCTTTCGCAGTAACAATATTGTTAACTCCTTAGCTAAATTGGTGGCGTACTTAGGAATCGTTATTATTGCATTTATAGGAATTCTCCAAGTGCCAATCTTCAGTGAAGTCTTAGAACGTATGAGTTCTATGGTAGATGCTTTCACCGGTACTGGGGGTGACTCATCTGCTATTGTTCGTATGGCCTTAGTGGATATAGGTTGGGATCTATTTCATCAGTCTCCGATTATAGGCGTTGGTGTTAATAATCCAGCGGTATATACATATTCTATTTTCGGTAGAGAAAATTATTACCTTCACAATAATTACATCGAGTTATTGGCGGGCACGGGTATTATCGGTGTGGTTACGTATTACTCGATGTATGTGTATCTCGTATATAACATGATTCGATATCATGATTTCCACAGCAATGAATATGTCATGGTATTTATATTACTTATGTCCCAATTAGTTATGGATATGGGCTTGGTTTCCTATGAAAGTAAAAGTACTTATTTTTACATGATGTTATTTTATATGGAGGTACAAATTTTACGTTCTAGAAGGGGGGAGTTACATGAGCCTACAAAAAATACTAAATAAAGGAAAACGATTCATCTCCGACCCTCACTATCGTTTGCGAGCGATGATAAAAATGGGTGTCTATAATTCTCTAAGTGATGAAGCATTTCTACGAAAGATATTTCCTAAATACATGGGATATCCATTAAATTTAGATGATCCAAAGACATTTAGTGAAAAAATGCAATGGATGAAGCTTTATGATCGAAAGCCAATATATACAACTATGGTTGATAAATATGAAGCAAAAAATTATTTGGCTGATAGGATAGACTCCAAATACATCATTCCTAATTTAGGTGTATGGGACTCTTTTGATGAAATTGATTTTGAAGCATTGCCTAATCAGTTTGTTTTAAAATGCACCCACGATAGTGGAGGAATTGTCATTTGTAAAGATAAATCTAAATTTGACAAAGAAGGAGCACGTCGAATTATAAATATGTCTTTACAGCGGGATTTTTATCTAATAGCTCGTGAATGGCCTTATAAGAATGTGAAACGACGCATTTTAGCAGAACCATATATAGATGAGCTAGGGAGTGCGGATTTATTAGACTATAAGATATATTCCTTTCACGGTGAACCAAAACTAACTGTAGTTTGTTCTGAACGCTTTTCCAAAGGTGGTACACGTATGAATTATTATGATGTTGATTGGAACTATATCAATCTTTCCATTCTTCATTATGAGCCTTCGAATAGAACCTTTGAAAAACCGCCTCATTATGAGGAAATGATATCGTTATGTAAGAAATTAACGAAGGACTATCCCTTTTTACGAGTTGATTTTTATGATGTTAATCATCGTTTATATGTTGGGGAATTAACCTTATACCCTGGCGCAGGATTTATAAAGATAGAACCAATGGAGTTTGATTACAAAATGGGAGAGTGGTTACATCTTGAAGGTATACATCGGAGCTGATTTTGTTCCTACAGACGTAAATCGGATTTTATTCGAAAATGGTGATATGGAATCTATTATTGGAACGCAACTATACAACATGTTATGTGAGGCTGATTTAAATGTGTTTAACTTAGAGGTCCCACTTACAGATACCGATACACCAATTGATAAATTTGGCCATAATTTAAAGTCTCCTAGAAAAACAATCAATGGATTTAAGGCAATTCCTTCTTTGTTACTTGGTCTGGCCAATAATCATTCTTATGATCAAGGGTTTGAAGGTCTTGAATCTACAATACATGTATTGACACAAGCTAATATAGCATATTGCGGAGCGGGCAATGATGTAAACGAGGCAAAAAAACCGTATATATTTACTAAAGATGGTATACGGTTAGGTATTTATATGTGCACAGAAAATGAGTTTTCTAGTGCTACCATGCATAGTGCAGGGGCAAATCCTTTTGATGTACTTGAAAGCTTTGATGATGTACAAAAACTTAAAGAACAATGTGATTACGTAGTTGTACTGTATCACGGAGGTAAAGAGTTTTATAGGTATCCATCACCAATGTTGCAACGATATTGTCGTAAGTTTGTCGAAAAAGGTGCTTCTTTAGTTCTTTGTCAACATAGTCATTGCATAGGTGCTAGAGAAGATTATAAAGATGGCACAATTATCTATGGCCAAGGGAGCTTTGTATTTAAAACAGAGTATTTCGATAATTTACCACACATAGTTGCTGATTCTATAATTATAGAACTAACTATTGATGGAAATGAATTCCTTATTCGTGAAATTCCAATAACTCGTACAGATGAGGGAGTTATAGTATCATCTGATGAACATGCTAAGAATGTTATGCAAATGTACAACCAATTAACAGACGATATTAAGAATCCTCATTTTGTATATGAAAATTATAAACATTTTGCGGATACACATATTAATCGCTATTTGCGTGAATTTATAGGACGTACATGGATTGTGAAAGCTATTAACCTCTTATGTAATCGTAAGCTAGTACGTTTATTGTTAGGCAAAACGAGTTACTTAGCAATACAAAATTATCTTTCTTGTGAAGCACATCATGAATTGTTTTTACAAGGTTTAAAGAATATAAATCGGAAGTAAATGGATCAGAATTTATATGGATACTAAAGTTGTAGCTGCTGCTAAGTGGTCCCTTATAACTGAGGTCTTAGCGAAGCTTATTACACCAATTACAAATATCATATTGGCACATATATTAGCCCCTACAGCATTTGGTATTTTAGCGACCATTATGATGGTTATTTCCTTTGCGGAAATGTTAGCAGATGCAGGTTTCCAAAAATTCCTTGTTCAATACGAATTTGAAAGTGAAGAAGATAAACAGAAGAGTGTTAGCGTCGCATTCATTTCAAATATCGTGCTTGCTATGATTCTCTGGATCGCCATCATTGTGTGGCGTGATGATTTAGCATCACTAGTAGGAAATGATGGGTTAGGTATTCCTTTAGCCGTAATGGGAACCATGTTGCCCTTAAGTGCATTTAGTAGCATTCAAATGGCAATGTATAGGAGAAGTTTTAACTTTAAATTTCTCTTAAGTATACGGATGATTACTATCATTACGCCTTTATTCGTATCCATACCAATGGCGTTAGCAGGATTTGATTATTGGGCATTGATTGCAGGCCTATTAGCGGCACAACTCTTTACGGCTATCGCACTTTGTATACGACAAGAAAAGTTGATATCAATTTATTTTTCATATCAAGTGTTTCGTAATATGTTTAGCTTTAGTGCGTGGTCGTTGGCAGAGGCTTTCTCCATATGGCTCACTGCATGGATAGATACCTTTATTATTAGCCATTTTTTAAATGCTTATTATCTTGGTATGTATAAAATGCCAACTGCTATAGTGACTACGGTAATGGCTATTGCTACTTCGTCGATGGCTCCGGTTTTATTCTCTGCCTTATCACGGCATCAGCATAATAAGGTGGAGTTTGAAAAAACGTTTTTTACCTTTCAACGATATATGGCGTTGTTCTTGGTTCCCTTAGGTGTGGGCATGTTTGTATACCAAGATTTTATTGTACAAATATTATTGGGACCACAGTGGAAATTAGCTGGTATAGTACTAGGGTCTTGGGCATTAAGCTCATCTTTAGTGACGGCTATATCTTATTTGATATCAGAAGCATTTCGTGCAAAAGGAATGCCTAATATTTCATTCCTGGCACAGATGGCGCATCTCATCGTATTAATACCAGTTATATATATATGTGTTCAATATGATTTCACTACATTTGTATATGCCAGGTCGATAGTACGGGTTCAAATGATTGCTGTGCTTCTATATCTTTTAGCAGTTTATGTAAAGATGAATGCGTGGAATGTTATTAGCAATATTAAAACCTATATCATCACCTCCGCCATTGTAGGTGTAGGCTCTTATGTTCTATTGCATGTATATACTAGTATGATTTGGACGATTTTCTGTATATTTGTCAGTCTCATTTCGTATCTTGTTGTGTTGTATCTATTTCCAACGGAGAGAGTTGTGCTTACGAAAATATGGGATAGCGTTTTAACGAGATTAAGGCGTTCCTAAAGGAAAGGACAGAGTATGCTTTTACAAAATGTATCATTACATAACAAGGTAATTCTTATCACTGGTGCAGCAGGATTCGTAGGCGCCAATCTTGTTATGTCGCTTCTTAAAAATGTTGAAAGTAGTTGTATCATAGGTATCGATTCTGTTAATGATTACTATGATGTTAGTTTAAAAGAGTATAGATTACAACAGATTGAGTCCTTGAGAGACAATGGTAATCAATGGATATTTAAGAAGGGGAATATAGCAGATAAAGAATTCTTACAATCTATTTTTGAAGAATATAAACCCGATGTAGTTGTTAATTTAGCTGCACAGGCGGGTGTACGATATTCTATTACCAATCCAGATGCGTATATAGAATCAAATATTATTGGGTTTTACAATATTTTAGAATGTTGTCGTCATTCCTATGATAATGGTACAAAGGGTGTAGAACATCTTGTATATGCATCATCTTCATCCGTATATGGATCGAACAAAAAGATTCCGTATTCTACTGATGACCAAGTGGATAATCCTGTTTCCTTATATGCGGCTACGAAAAAATCCAATGAATTATTAGCTTATTCCTATGCCAAGTTATATAACATACCGAGTACAGGTCTTCGATTCTTTACCGTTTATGGACCAGCTGGTCGTCCAGATATGGCGTACTTTGGATTTACCAATACATTACGCAAAGGTGAAGTCATCAAAATTTTTAATTATGGTAATTGTAAACGTGATTTTACCTACATAGACGATATTGTTGAAGGTGTGTATAAGGTTATGCAAGTGGCTCCAGAACGAAGAAATGGCGCTGATGGATTACCAGTGCCACCATATGCTATTTATAACATCGGTAATAATAGCCCTGAAAATTTATTGGATTTTGTGACGATTTTAGGGGAAGAGTTAATAGCTGTTGGTGTGTTACCAGCGGACTTTAATATGGAACGCCATAAGGAACTCGTTGCTATGCAACCAGGTGATGTACCTATTACCTACGCGGATACATCTGCTTTAGAAGCGGATTTTGGATTTAAACCAAGTACAACACTTCGAGAAGGTTTAAGACGTTTTGCAACATGGTATAAAGATTTTTATATGAAGGATGGTAAATAAATGAAAATAGCAATAGCTGGTACTGGGTATGTAGGTCTTTCAAATGGTGTATTATTGTCACAACATAATGAAGTGGTTGCATTAGATATCATTCCTGAAAAGGTTGATATGATTAACCGTAAAGAATCACCCATAGTCGACTCAGAATTAGCCGATTATTTGAAGAATAAGTCATTGAATCTTAAGGCAACCTTAGATCCTAAGGAAGCTTTTACCGGTGCTGATTATATTATTATTTCTACACCTACTAATTATGACCCGCAAAAGAATTTTTTTGATACATCATCTGTAGAATCTGTTATCAAAACAGCTCTAGACATTAACCGTGATGCGGTTATGATTATTAAATCCACAGTTCCCGTAGGATATACAGAGCAAATGAGAGAGCGATTTAATACGAATAATATTATCTTCTCTCCTGAGTTTTTACGTGAAGGGAAGGCGTTGTACGATAATTTATATCCTTCTCGTATTGTAGTAGGCGAGGATTCTGAACGTGCTCGTACATTTGCTCATTTATTAGCAGAAGGAGCCCATAAAAAAGATATACCTCTATGCTTCACTGGTTCTACAGAGGCAGAGGCCATTAAATTATTTGCTAACACCTATCTTGCATTGCGTGTAGCTTATTTTAACGAATTAGATTCTTATGCAGAGGTGCGTGGCCTTAATACGGGTGAAATCATTCATGGTGTATGCTTGGATCCACGGATTGGGGATTTCTACAATAATCCTTCTTTTGGATATGGTGGATATTGTTTGCCAAAAGATACGAAACAATTATTAGCTAATTATAATGATGTGCCTCAAAATCTTATATCTGCCATTGTCGATGCAAATCGAACGAGAAAAGATCACATTGCTGATGCCATCATTGGTAAAGACCCTAAGATTGTTGGTATTTATCGATTGACAATGAAAACAAATTCAGATAACTTTAGGGCTTCTGCTGTGCAGGGGATTATGAAACGGATTAAAGCAAAGGGCATTGCCGTTGTTGTGTATGAACCAACTCTTGAAGCGAATGATTTTTTCCACTCTCCTGTTATTAGAAATTTTGATGATTTTAAACGTGTAAGCGATGTAATTGTAGCAAATCGTTGGGATGAATCCTTAGCTGAGGTAAAGGATAAGGTATACACTAGAGATATTTTTGACCGAGATTAGTGGCGGTGATAGTAGATGTTAAAAAAACATTGGATAAGCTTTGCTTTAGTTGTTCTTGTTATACTTTTTATCTGGGATAATTCACTGCAAAATGATATTTCCTCAGATGGTTTGAGCCTTACGATAACACAATGGTTGAGCCCAATCTTGTATAAGCTTGGTATTACAGGCGATATGTGGTCATTAAATCAAATTGTCCGCAAGCTGGCGCATGTATTTGAATTTGCTGTACTGGGTGGATGTTTATATGTAGCATTACATCAATTTAATCGTGAATATGCAGGTCTTAAAGTAATTGCAATAGGGTTTGTTATTGCCATTTTAGATGAATGTTTGCAACTTACAAGCATTGGTAGACATGCATCAATTAGAGATGTGGCCATCGATACGGCCGGTGTTATCATAGGTGTTGCCGTGGTACAAGTTATTTTATCTATATATCGTCGTATCCGACATGGTTAGTAGAAATTCTCTATTTTAATGAATAATAGATATGTTATATATAAGACCTCTATGAATATTTTATAGAGGTCTTATTTTTATGAAAGCAATGTGAAAATATAAAATAATCTTTAATTTTAAACAATCAAATATTATCAAAAGTTTAGGTATAAGTACTTTTCAAGACATAGATTCATTGGTATAATATGAACGTAAAATGAATTCAAGGAAAAATATATATTTATAGTGAGAGATTTATATCGAGGTAAGGGGCGATATAATGATGAGAATGGGGAAGGATATGAAACGTATATTAGATTTACATACACATATTTTACCTGCTATGGAAGATGGAAAAGGACCTCAAACCATGGCAGAATCTGTACAAATGATTAAAGATTTAGTGGCCAGTGGCATTACGGATATTTTTTGCACACCTAAGGTGAATATTTTAACTGTGCAGTCCTTTATTGCGTCAGTTCCTACTATTTTAGATAATGTAAGACATGCTGTGGCGGAACAAGATGTGAGTGCAACGTTGCATAAAGGTGCTGTTGTTGAATTGAGCGATTCTATGATTGAATATATTCGTAACCATAGAGAGGCTCTTGTACTTGGCAATAGCCATTTTATGTTAGTCACAATTCCAGCGGATTGTAAGCTACATCATGTTGATGCATGGTTACAAACATTATGTGACTTAGGCATTACACCTATTATAAATGAAGTAGAACGGTATAGTCTTTTCTTTAGAAAACCAGAACTTTTATTGGCTTGGGTTGATAAGGGGATTTTGTTTGAATGTAATATTATGTCTTTTGAACATCATTCTGAACATTACACGAGAGCCATCGAGTTATATACAAATGGTTTGATACACTTCTTTGGTACAGGATATGATGTATTGCCAAATCAATATGGTAGCTATGTAGAGGTAATTTCTAAACTAGATATGGAATATAAGAAAGATCTACTTGGTGATGTGCGTTTGAATGAACGCGACTTATTAGCAGACCGAGTATTTTATCCTACAGTGCCAGATCATTGGGCTGGACGAAGACCTAATTTTTGGACTCGTCTTTTAGCATTAGCGTTCTAAGTTAATTTATGAAAAAGAGTTCTTTTATCATGCCAATTTTGCATGGTGAAAGAACTCTTTTTTACATTATATAGTATTTTTTATTGCAAATAAGCACAATATATAGTATACTGTGAGAGCAATAAAAAATACGGAATTTCCTATGAAATTTCGTATTTCTTTAACAAGAAAATATAAAAAGTATGGATTTTCCATACTTTTTTATATGTAGTAACTTTGACAGATTCGGATAATTGGACATGGGGAGGTTCCGAGATGTTGCAGGTCATTAAACGGGATGGTACAAAGGTACCTTTCGATAAACATAAAATTGCAGTAGCTATTGAAAAGGCAGAACATAGTAGTACGGGGTTATATGAATCTGGCTTGGCTGAACGCATTGCTGATGAAATTGAAGCATATGCGACTAAACTTCAAAAGGATATGACCATTTATGCTATTGAAGATCAAGTGTATTATAAATTGATTGAATATCATAATCCTGCAACAGCTCGCGCTTATGAAGGTTATAAAGCGGTACAAGCTTTCAAACGCCGTCAAAATACGACAGATGAAGATGTCATAGGTTTGTTGGATCGTAGTAACGTGAGTGTTCTTGACGAAAACTCCAACAAGGATGCGGCTATTGTATCTACACAACGGGATTTGATTGCTGGTGAAGTATCTAAGGATATTGCGCGTCGTAAATTGATTCCTACGGATATCCTTGAGGCCCATGATAGCGGTGCCATCCATTTCCACGATATGGACTATATCATCCAACCGATGTTTAACTGTTGCTTAATCAACTTAGAAGATATGTTGACAAATGGTACAGTTATTAATGGTAAGCGTATCGATACACCAAAATCCTTCCAAGTAGCATGTACAGTAACCACTCAAATTATTGCACAAGTTGCATCTGGTCAATATGGTGGTCAAAGTATTAATGGTATCGACCGTATATTGGCACCATTTGTACGTAAATCTTATGAAAAAATCCTCAATAATGTAATTGAAGAACAAGTTGAGATTTACGGCATGGAACCAAATATGGAAAAGGCTCGTGAAATTGCTTGGAAACGCACGCGTAAAGAGGTAAAGGACGGCATTCAAACCATTCAATACCAAATCAATACATTGATGACTACAAATGGTCAATCCCCATTTGTTACATTGTTCATGTATTTCCAACCTGATTATGAGTATGCTAAAGAAGCAGCTCTTATTACAGAGGAAATTTTGCGTCAACGTATCAAAGGCGTTAAAAATGAAGCCGATGTATACATTACACCAGCATTCCCTAAATTGATTTATGTATTAGACGAACACAATGTTCATCCGGATAGCCCATATTATTATTTAACAGAATTAGCTGCTCAATGTACGGCTAAACGCATGTATCCTGATTATATTTCTGCGAAGAAGATGAAGGAAAATTACGAAGGCAATGTATTCAGTCCTATGGGATGTCGTTCCTTCTTGTCTCCTTGGAAGGATACAGAAGGCAATTATAAATTTGATGGTCGTTTCAACATGGGCGTAGTAAGTTTGAATTTGCCACAAATTGGTATTTTAGCACGTGGTAGTGAAGAAAAGTATTTTGAAATCTTAGATAAACGTCTAGAATTGGCTGAAAAGGCATTGATGTTACGTTATAATCTATTAAAAGATGTAGTAAGTGATGTATCTCCAATTCATTGGCAACATGGTGCTATTGCGCGCCTTAAAAAAGGTGAAAAAATTGCTCCATTCTTGACTGGTGGATATGCTACGATTTCCCTTGGTTATATCGGTATTTACGAAGCATGCCGATTGATTACCGGTGAATCTAATACTGGTGAGCATGGTCGTGTCTTTGCTATGAAAATTATGGATCGTTTGAACCAAGCTATTAATGAATGGCGTGAAAAACATAATCTAGGCTTTGGTCTTTATGGTACGCCTGCTGAAAGCTTAACAAATCGCTTCTCTTCTTTGGACCGAGCACGCTTTGGTATCATAGAAGATGTAACGGATAAAGGTTACTATACGAATAGTTATCATGTAAGCGTTCGTGAAGAAATTAACGTATTTGATAAATTTGCCTTTGAATCTGAATTTCAAAAGAAATCGACTGGCGGTTGCATTTCCTATGCGGAAATTCCGAATATGACCAATAATATTCCTGCTGTTTTAACTATGATTAGATATATTTATGACAATATTTCTTATGCAGAGTTCAATACAAAATCTGACTACTGTCATGAATGTGGATTTGATGGTGAAATCAAGGTTAATGATGACAATCAATGGGAATGCCCTCGTTGTCATAATACAAACCGCGATAAATTAACGGTTATCCGCCGTACGTGTGGATACCTTGGTGAAAACTTCTGGAACGAAGGTCGCACAAAAGAAATTAAAGATCGCGTAATGCATATTTAATTTTATTAATCGTAAACATGTTAAAAGCTGTGCCATAGGCACAGCTTTTACTATATACATGATAAATTGAAATATATCTATATGTTTAATTTAGTCAAAGTTGATCACAGGCAAATAGTATGGGGGTTATTATGAGATATGGACAGATTCGACAATATGATATCGCCAATGGGGAAGGCATACGCACATCTATATTTGTAACGGGCTGTACCCATTGCTGTTATAATTGTTTTAATGAAGAGTATCAGGATTTTAATGCTGGTCAAGAGTGGACTGATAAAGAAACAGAATTGGTAGTATCCTATGTGAAAAATCCTAATTGTGCAGGTCTTACCTTGTTAGGCGGTGAACCATTTCAAAATATTGATGGTATGTTAGCTATAGTGAAAGCTGTGCGTGAGGCAGCACCTGAGAAACCTATCTGGGCTTACTCTGGCTATGTGTGGGATGATATTATATCTGATCCATCGCGCCGTAGCTTAGTGGAACAAATCGATATACTCGTGGATGGTCGATTTGTAGATGAGTTAAAAGATCCATCCTTACGATTTAGAGGATCCTCTAATCAACGAATTATTGATGTACAATCTTCGTTGAAACAGGGTGAAGTAGTACTGGCTATGGAGTGATATAGAGAGTATGTTAGATAAACGTTTACTTGGTTTAGTTATAATCGTTGGCCTGGTGGCGGGCTTAATCGGTTCTTTTTATACCCATTTGTTACATTATATCCAACATTTTATGTATGCCTATTCTACGTCAGAAGGCTTAACATTTGGTCAAGCTGTGGCCCGTGTATCACCTGAACATCGGTTATTGGCAGTATTAGTCTGTAGCCTATTTGGTGGTGTAGGTTGGGTTCTTATCCATCGTTATGGAGATCCGCTTGTCGATATAAAAAAAGCTGTTCAGGACTCTACAAAAGAAATGCCTCCATTGACCACATTTATTCATGCTACATTGCAAATTATTACAGTTGGCATGGGATCACCGCTCGGTCGAGAAGTGGCACCTCGTGAAGCTAGTGCAGGTATCATGTCTGGACTATTGCGCTATGTTGATATGCGCCCTGAGGACAAGTCGCTTATTATTGCTTGTGCTGCTGGTGCAGGCTTAGCTGCTGTATATAATTCTCCTTTATCAGCTGCTATTTTTACGCTAGAGACATTACTCATCACCTGGAATGTTCGAGCCATGAGTGCAGCCCTTTTATCGTGTGGACTAGCTACATTGGTGGTTCGCCATGCAGGGATAGGAGATCTTGTTCAGTATACGATGCCACAACCACCTTTATATGGTAGCTATCAAGAATTTGCTATCGTCCTTGGCGCTGTCATTGCTATTGGCGTAGTTTTATTTGATAAAACACAATCCTTATTACCTAAGTTTGATAGAAAAAGCCCTAAAATGATTGTCATAGCCATTTTATCATTTGCTGTTATTGGGGTGATGGCCATGTATTTTCCAGAAATCCTTGGTAATGGTAAAGCTGGTAATCAGTTGACCTTTACAGATTTGGTAGGATGGGATTATGCGTTAGGCCTATTAGCTACTAAATGGATTGCCGTATTACTTGCTTTAATGGCTGGTGCTTATGGTGGTAGAATTACGCCATCCATGATGCTAGGTAGTACATTGGCATTAGCCTTTGCAGCCTTGTGGAGTATTATGGTCAGCCCTGTACATCTTGGCTTTGCTGCATTTATAGGGGCCGTAATTTTCTTGGGATTGGCACAAAAGATGCCACTCACATCATGCGTATTCATGTTAGAACTTTCACGCTTTTCCGTGGAAATGTGCTTCCCAATGGCGCTAGCTATGGGCTCCGCATTGATAACTCAGCAGATTGTAAAAGCAAGATTCCAATTATAATAAACTGTATACTATATCGGACGATGTTCTGATGATAAAGAAATAGCGACTAGTTGATACCATATGATCAACTAGTCGCTATTTTGCGTGTGAAGGCTTTATTTATAGGAAACCTTATTTTTTACATTGTAGCTATACAATTTTGGCGTTTTTGTCGTATTCTTCGCCACCACAATTTGGTAGCATACCATATTCAACAGTCCAAAGGTGTTTATATTTCAATGCTTGATTGTGGATTCTTTCAACTTGGGATTCATCAGTGCGTACGATGCGTGCAGGAATACCAACGACTAAAGAATAGGGAGGGATTGTAGTGTTTTCTTTTACCACTGCACCGGCTGCAATGATAGAGCCAGTACCGATATGACAACCACTTAGTACGATAGCCCCCATGCCAACGAGTACATTATCCTCGATGGTAGACGCATGAACAATGGCACCATGGCCTATAGTTACATAGTCGCCAAGTATACAAGCCTCATCATCATCGACGTGAAGCACAGAGTTATCTTGTACATTGGAATAACGACCTACTACAATTTTATTAACATCGCCACGAAGTGCACAGTTTTGCCAGATGGAGGCAAATTCTTTCAACTCTACATCGCCGGCTAGTTCAGCACCAGGCATAACACAAGATTTTGGATCTAATTTTGGATACTTTCCATGATAAGGTAACATAGGACCTCCTATTAAATTACTTCGATAAAGCGTTGTGCTTTACGGATTGCCATAATAGCTTCATTAATAACAGAGTGTACAATAGTTTGAGCTGGTTCAATTTCATTAAGTCTATTGAGCGCTTGGCCTACTTGTACAGCACCATTGACAACGTCGCCATCGATAGCAGCTAATTTATTAGTACCTTGGGACATTTTACTACGTTCTTCTTTTGTTGTAACGCCATCAGTTTCCGCTGCTATATAACGGTCTGTAAAATCACTGCGCAAGCTACGTACACCACCGTGACCGGAGAGAAGACCAGTTACAACAGAGTCCGTGTCTGTTGCCTTGATAATTGCTTCTTTCATATTTTGATGAGCTTTACATTCTTCGGCAAGCAAGAAACGGGAGCCCATTTGTACACCTTCAGCGCCCATCAATAAAGCTGCTGCCAAACCACGACCATCAACGATGGAACCAGCCACAACAACAGGAATAGTGATTTCTGGTAGAATGTTTTCCATCAAAGACATTGTCGTTTGGGAACCGATGTGACCACCAGCTTCCATACCTTCTACGACGATAGCATCGGCACCAGCATCTTGAATGCGTTTTGCCAGTTTCAAGGAAGGTACAACAGGAATAACCTTGATGCCTGCTTCTTGAAATGGCTTAATATATGGGGTAGGGTTCCCAGCGCCAAGTGTTACAAATGCAGGTTTTTCTGCGATAATAACATCTACTAATTCATCTTTATTAGGGGCCATAAGCATTAAATTTACACCAAAAGGTTTATCTGTTAGTTCTTTGCATGCGCGAATTTCATTGCGAGTCCATTCTGCATCGCGACCGCCTAAGGCGATAACACCTGTAGCGCCAGCGTTAGCCACAGCCGCAACTAATGTAGATTCAGAAACCCATGCCATGGCACCTTGGATGATAGGGTATTCAATATTTAGTAATTCAGTCAGTTTTGTTCTCATGAATCCTCCTATAATATAGTTATATATAAGAAAATAAAGTCTATAATGTGGTGTATATATAACATACCACTATGTAATCTATGTAATAGTATATCATAAAATTCTAATTGATAATAGATTTCATTACATGAATAAGTGTGAAAGTAATTCAAATCAGCTTTCAGAGGATATTGAACATTTTATAGAAAAATGGAAAATGAGTATTGAAAAGTTTCGATATCTTTGCTATACTATATTACAGATAAAGTATCTTAACGATATGAACACATTAATATAATCTCAAGTGAAGGAGGAAATAGACATGGAAAAATACGTATGTGTAGTATGCGGTTGGGTTTATGACGAAGCTGTAGAAGGCGTTAAATTCGAAGATCAACCAGCTGATTATGTTTGCCCTATCTGTGGTGTTGGCAAAGATCAATTCGAAAAAATGTAATTGATACATTAGAAAGGCTATCTTAAGCAATATTGAGATAGCCTTTTTTATTTGACAAAGCACACTGTCATGTTTATAATATTATAAGTCGAGGTAAGATTATGAAACTGCAAGTAGAGCAAGCAAAAGAACATATAGGAAAGAAATTTCCTTATAGCTATACGATACCAACCTCTGAGCTTGGTGACGTAACTGCTTTTCCTTGGAGCCGTCATGATATAACCATTAATGGTGAGTTTTGGTTTGATGGTCAAAATTACATCGTTCAAGGTTCGATAGAGTCTAAAGGTGATTACGAGTGTTCTCGTTGTTTAACTACAACAGAGCATAATCGTAAGGATTCCTTTGAGGAAATCTTTAGTGATTCTAGAGACGCTGCTGAAGATGTGATTCCTTTCGATGGAGAGGAAATTGACTTAACCGAACTAATTAGGGATACATTAATCATCAATGAGCCCTCTCAAGTGTTATGTCAGGATGATTGCAAAGGATTGTGCGTTCATTGCGGAGCAAATTTAAATGTTTCACCTTGTTCTTGTGAATCCTTTGTGGTGGATCCTCGATTTGCAGAGTTACGTGCTTTGCTTGATGAGAAAGATGATAGATTATCCTAATGATTGTACTAAGGAGGTGCAGATAATGGCAGTACCTAAGCGTAGATTATCCAAATGCCGTCGCGATCGTCGTCGTGCAAACTGGAAATTAGAAGCTCCTGGTTATGTAGCATGTCCACAATGCCACGAACCTATGATGCCTCATCGTGTTTGCCCTACATGTGGTCACTATAAAGGTGAACAAGTAGTTGCAAAAGCCTAATTGAGCGTGTGAAACACCTACACATTTGTGTAGGTGTTTTTTACTGCCCAGAAATAGATGCATTGTGGGTTAATATATGTTTTATATTAATATATCATATAAAATATTAACTAGAATTAAAATAAAGACAATATTTGGTATATTATCATAAAATATAGCACAATATGTATGAAAATCCTTGCCAACATGGGAATTATTATATATACTTAAGATGTAATATTAATACTAGGTCATAAAAGGTGGTCCCATGAGTAGGTTGAAGAAGCAAGAAAGACAGAAACAGTTAACAGAAAAACTGAATATTACGCCTTTTCTTACTGATGAAGAGTTGGCATCTCACTTTGGTGTCAGTGTACCTACCATTCGACTCGATCGATTAGAATTGGGAATTCCTGAACTGCGTGAGCGTATAAAGGCTATGGCTACTGAACATGCACAGGATGAACAACCGGAACCAATACAACATGAAATTGTTGGTGAACTTATCGATGTAACAGAAGGAAAACAAGCCTTATCCATGTTACACACGACGCCGGATATGGAAGATCGTTTTGGTTATATTGATCCGCAGTATTTGTATGCTCAAGCAAATTCCTTAGCGAAACTAGTTATGGGTTCAACGCTTTGCTCTGCAGAGGTAGGGAATATTAAATATAAAAATCCAGTAGAGTCTGGTACTAATTTGGTGGCGAAAGCAGAAATTGTTCGTCGTCGTGGGGATAAATACTTTATTTGGGTTATAATAAGAGATAAAATAAAAGAAGTATTTAGAGCTAAATTTATCATGGAGTCTGTGGAGAATCGGGTGTAGTATATGAAAATTGCAATTGACGCCATGGGTGGTGATTTTGCTCCCTTGGAAATCGTCTTAGGCGCCTTGGAAGCAGTGCGAGAAACGGAACATATTGATGTTGTTCTCGTAGGCGATAAAACTCAAATATTCAAAATTTTAGAAGATAATAATGAAACGAATAATCCTCGCATTTCTGTGTATCATGCGAGTCAAGTAATCGGTATGGATGAGCATCCTGGTCAAGCATTGCGCAAGAAGAAAGATGCTTCGGTTGTAGTGGCAACATCTTTAGTTAGAAGTAAAGAATGTGACGCCGTTATTGCTCCAGGGAGCACAGGGGCAGCTGTAGCGGCAGCATTATTTGGTCTTGGCCGTATCAAGGGCATTGATAGACCTGTTATTGCTACGCCAATGCCAACTGTAAATGGTATTACCGTTATGTTGGATTCCGGCGCGAACTCAAACAGCAAACCAAAGCATCTTGTACAAGGTGCTTTGATGGGGGCTGAGTATGCGAAACTTTTACTAGGCAAAGAAAATCCTACAGTAGGTCTTCTCAATATCGGTGAAGAAGCAACTAAAGGAAATGAAGTTGTGCTCGCTACATATCCTATTTTAGAAAATATGAAAACGATTAATTTTAAGGGGAATGTAGAAGGCCGCGATATTCCAAAAGGAACTGTTGACGTTGTCGTTTGCGATGGCTTTGTAGGTAATGTAATTCTTAAATTTGCAGAAGGTCTTGTAACGGGTTTGACACAGCTCATTAAAGATAGCATCATGAATGGCGGAATATTAGCCAAAATTGGAGCGTTGCTTATCAAACCAGCGTTGAAACCAATGGCCAAGAAGGTGGATCATACTGAAAATGGTGGTGCTCCATTACTAGGTGTAAATGGTGTGTTTATGATTGCTCATGGCAGTTCGAAGGCAAAAGAAATTAAGACAGCTATTACTATTGCAGCCGATTTGGTAGAACGCAAAATTATTGAACATATTCGAGAAACAATGGAAATTGAAGGAGCCGTAAAATATGACTATGATGAATAAACCTGTCGGAATTATTGGTACAGGTAGCTTCCTTCCTGATAATGTGGTAACTAACTTTGATTTGGAGAAAATGGTCGATACAAGTGACCAATGGATCAGAGAACGTACAGGCATTGAAGAAAGACGCATTGCACCAGAGGGTATGAATACATCCTATATGGCAACTGAAGCTGCTAAAAAAGCACTTCAAATGGCTAAACTCGATGTGGAAGATATCGATATGATTATCTTTGCTACATTGACACCGGATATGGTGATTCCTTCTGCCGCATGTATGTTACAAGCGAATCTTGGTGCAAAAAATGCAGCGGCTTATGATTTGCAAGCTGCATGTTCAGGTTTTGTATATGGTTTGATTACTGCCCAAAGCTATATCGCATCGGGATTATTTAAAAACATTCTCGTAGTAGGCGCAGAAATTTTGTCGCGTCGCGTTAACTGGAACGATCGCGGAACTTGTATTCTATTCGGCGATGGTGCAGGTGCAGCTGTTGTTTCTGAGGTTCCAGAAGGTTATGGTATTAAAGGGGTCGACTTAGGTGCCGATGGCACTGGTGGTTCTGCCTTGTGTATACCAGCTGGTGGAACAGCTGTTGTAGCTAATGATCAACGTATAGAAGAAGGTTTGACATTCATCCATATGGATGGTCCAGAAGTATATAAATTTGCTGTTAAAACAATGGGGAAAACAGCGTTGAAATCTCTAGAACGAGCTAATATGAATTTGGATGAATTAGATTATTTTATCCCTCATCAAGCTAATATTCGTATTATCGATTCAGCCGCTAAGCGTTTACATATGCCAAAAGAAAAGGTATTTGTAAATTTACATAAGTATGGTAATACATCTGCTGCATCAGTGGCGATTGCGTTGGATGAAGCAAATCGTGAAGGTTGCTTAAAACGCGGTGATAATGTAGCACTTGCAGGATTTGGTGCTGGCCTTACCTGGGCTAGCCTCGTCTTGAAATGGTATTAAGGAGGAAACATCAAGATGATTAAGACTGATATTTGTGATTTGTTACAGATTGAGTATCCTATCTTTCAAGGTGGTATGGCTTGGTTAGGGACTGCAGAACTTGCATCTGCTGTATCTGAAGCTGGTGGCCTTGGCATCATTGGTGCAGGACATATGCCTCCAGATGTTTTCCGCAATGAAATTCATAAAGTAAAAGAACGCACAAATAAACCATTTGGTTGTAACATTATGCTAATGTCTCCTTTTGTAAAAGAAGTTATGGAAGTCGTTGTTGAAGAACGCGTTCCTGTTATTACAACTGGTGCAGGTAATCCTGGTGTATATATTCCAGCATTGAAAGAAATTGGCACAAAGGTTATTCCTGTAGTTGCATCTGTTCTTTTAGCTAAACGTTTACTTCGTGGTGGTATTGATGCGATTATTGCAGAAGGTACAGAATCAGGTGGCCATGTTGGGGATATTACAACAATGGCATTGTTACCACAAGTTGTAGATGCTGTAGATGTTCCAGTAATTGCTGCTGGCGGTATCGCCGATGGTCGTGGCGTAGCAGCTGCTTTTGCACTAGGCGCTCATGCAGTTCAAATGGGTACACGTTTTGTCCTATCTGAAGAATGTATCGCTCATGAAAACTATAAAAACGCTGTATTGAAAGCAAAAGATCGTTCTACTGTTATGACTGGTCTTACAACAGGTCATCCAGTTCGGATTATCGACAATCAATTAGCACATAAATATAAAAATCTTGAATTCAGTGGTGGTTCCAAGGAAGAATTAGAAAATCTTGGCGCAGGTACACTTCGTAAAGCTGCTATTGAAGGTGATGTAAAAGAAGGCTCCGTTATGATTGGTCAAATCGCAGGCATGTTACACGATGTGAAACCTTGTAAAGAAATCATTACAGACATTATGACAGAAGCTGAAACAGTGATTAAAAATCTACAAACTTTTGGCAAATAAGGAGGCCATCCTATGAAAACTGCATTCGTATTTCCAGGTCAAGGATCTCAAAAGGTAGGCATGTTACAAGATTTGTATAATGCATACCCTATTGTTAAACAACGCTTTGAAGAAGCTGATGAAGCATTAGGCTATTCTATTTCTAAGTTATGTTTTGAAGGTCCAGATACTGAGTTAGTTAAGACTGCTAATACACAACCAGCTATTTTGACTGCTTCCGTAGCTTGTTACGAAGTATTGAAAGAAAATGGTTTTACACCTAATATTGTGGGTGGTCATAGCTTAGGTGAATATAGTGCATTGGTAGCTGCTGGTGTTCTTAACTTTAAGGATGCTGTCTATGTAGTTCATAAACGTGGTGAATACATGCAAGAAGCAGTGCCATTAGGCAAAGGTGCTATGGCAGCAATCCTTGCATTGCCAAGAGAGCAAGTTGTGGAGATTTGCCAACAAGTTAATGATACAGTAGGTTCCGTACAAGCTGTTAATTTTAACTGCCCTGGTCAAATTGTTATTGCTGGTGAAACTGCAGCTGTAGAAACAGCAGCAGAAAAAATGAAAGAAGCTGGTGCAAAACGCGCTGTTATGCTTCCTGTAAGTGCTCCATTCCATAGTCGTCTTATGGAACCAGCAGCAGCTCGTTTGAAAGAAGAATTAGATAAGATCCAAGTTAACGATGCTAAGATTCCAGTAGTAGCTAATGTAACTGGCAAAATTTTGACAAATGCTAGTGATATTAAAGACTCTTTAGTTACTCAAGCTGCTAATCCTGTATTGTGGGAAGACTGTGTTGCAGAAATGGTTAACTTCGGTGTAACTCGCTTTGTAGAAGTTGGTCCTGGCAAAGTATTAACAGGTTTCACTAAAAAGATCAATAAAGAAATGGAATTAGCTAATGTAGAAGACATTCCATCCTTAGAGAAAACGCTTGAATTTTTAAAGGGGGTTCGATAAAATGCACTTAGAGGGTAAAGTAGCTCTCGTAACTGGCGCCTCTCGTGGTATCGGTCGCGCCGTTGCTATTCAACTTGCACAATCTGGTGCTGATGTTGCTGTTAACTATAGTGGCAGTGAAGCTGCTGCTCAAGAAACAGTAGACGCTATCTTAGCATTGGGTCGCAAAGCGATTAAAATTAAAGCCAATGTTGCAAATGCTGAAGAAGTAGCAGCAATGGTTGAAGAAACGCATAAAACATTTGGTCACATCGATATCTTGGTAAATAATGCAGGTATCACTCGTGATGGTTTGCTTATGCGTATGAAAGACGAAGACTTTGATGCCGTTATCGATATCAACCTTAAAGGTGTATATTTGGTAACAAAAGCAGTATCCAAAATCATGATGAAACAACGTGCTGGTCATATTATTAACATGACTTCTGTTGTTGGTTTGATGGGTAATGCTGGTCAAGCTAACTATGCAGCTTCTAAAGCTGGTGTAATTGGTTTTACTAAATCTTGTGCAAAAGAGTTAGCTAGCCGTGGTATCACAGTTAATGCAATCGCTCCTGGTTTTATCAATACTGATATGACCGATGTATTACCTGAAAAGGTAAAAGAAGCTATGGTAACACAAATTCCGTTGGGCCGTATGGCTAAAGCCGAAGAAGTGGCTGCCGTAACGACATTCCTTGCTAGTGATTTTGCTAGCTATATTACAGGTCAAGTCATCAATGTAGATGGCGGCATGGTAATGTAGTTACAAAATTAGACTATATATAAATCTCATTTGAAAGGAGGTGAACCACTAATGAGCACTTTCGATAAAGTTAAAGCAATCGTTGTGGAACAATTAGGCGTTGATGAAGCTGAAGTTACCATTGATTCTACAT